>JABAAC010000155.1 GCA_014238965.1 Phycisphaerales bacterium
ACACTGCCCGATGCACAACCATCGCAGGGCAGTCGCCCCATCCCCGACCCCGAGCCAGGCGAAATTCTAGTCACCTGCGACGGCCCTCTGACCATGGTGCCACTGCCTGATGGCGAGCGCCCTCCGCCATCACGAGGCGACACTCGACTCGAGCTACGAGGCACACCCGTTCGATTGCTGGATACGTCAGATCGCATCGGCGCGTTATGCAACCGTCTGGAATATCGAAGCGAAACTGAGCGCGTCGATTTGTTCGCACAACCAGGCAAGCAGGTTACCGTCATGACAGATGACGTCTGGATGCGAGCTGACAACCTCTGGGCCGAAATGGACACGGGCATCGCGGGCTCATCAGACACTGCAGGCAGCGCAGTCATGCTGGCCTCCTCGCCATTGACGGCCGCATTACAAAATGAACAAGCGGCACAGCTCGACCCAGAAGCTCCTGGTTCGCTTGAACAAGATTTAACGATCCAGTGGAGCAAAGGCGTCTCGGTACGATTTGAGCCAGGGGGCGCTTCGGGCTCGGGCCAGATGAAATTCGTACAGTTCAATGGCGATGTCAAAGTGCGCACCGCTGATGGTGACATCGACGCACAGTCACTGGAAATGCAATTCGTGCCAGACCAAACTGGAAAGGCTCGACCCGAACGAATGGTCGCTAAAGGCAATGTGCGTGCGCACAATGTGGACCAAACACTTTGGGCCGACACACTCGTGGCAACTCTTGATGAGGCCGAACCATTGGCCGATGAAGCAGATGCTGAACCTGCCAGCGATACCAACTCGCAAGATCTCATGGCAGATGCACGGGTTCGTGACTTTGACGCCAAGGGTGATGTACAGGTGCTACTGGCCGATGGCGCACGTGCCTTTGCCGACACACTCCAAGGCGATGCCCAGCAGGAACAAGTGGTGCTCAAAGGCGACAACATCGTGGTGGCCCGCGCTGACTTGCTCATTGAACATGGCACGCAGGTCACAATAGAACGCAAGACCGGAACGGCCCAATGGCCCGGTGGCGGATTGGCCCGCCTACTTGCACGACCTATTCAAGTGACGCAAGATCAACGCATTCAGCGACCCACTGTGCCTGCCAAGACGGCGAACATTCCCCGTGTTGTCACGATGCGAGCCACCTGGAACGATGCGATGTCCTTCGATTCCAACTTTGCTGATGGCGCAGGAGCGCTTGATCTCGCTGGCAAAGTGAGCATCGTCGCCCAACAACAACCCACGGAACGAGCCAGCCTTGGCGGCAACACGCTTCGGATGGAATTCGCCTCCATTGCCCACAGCGATACATCCAATGGCAAGGCCAATGCCCCGAAGACTCCCGCTGCCCAAAGCGCAGCAGGTGCATTTTCTGGCGAAGGCCGCGTGCTGTCCAAACTCATCGCAACAGGTACTGCCCGACTTGAACGACGAACGTGGCCAACCAAAAAGCGAGCTCAAACGCCCGAGATCATCTACATCGGTGGCGAGCGCGTGATCTGGGATGACATCAATACCAGCGCAAGCGTCGAAGGCAAGGGCGACTTCGTTACCCGGCAACCCACGTGGGCTGCCAAAGAAGGTGAGGGGCCATTCCGCGGGCCGGGCATTGCAAGGTTCACGTGGGATAACCGCCTAGACATGGTGCGTGAGCCAGACGACCGGTTCCACATTGTGATGCAAGGCATGGTTGAAGGGTTATGGAAGGGAGCCCAAGGCTCCGATGACATTGCCACATTGAGCGCCGATGCAGTCACCGCTGTCACGCGTCGGGATACTGATGCCTTGGCAGAACCCGAGCCTGACTCACTGTCAACAACACCTTCCTCAGGCCTTGACTTTGACGGCGACGCTTCGATCGAGCGCGTCACAGCCATTGGACGTGTGTTTCTTGCAACGCCCATGCGACGGGCAGATGCCGACAGCCTTGACTACAACACACGCACGGGCATTGCACGGCTTGAGGGCCGGCCAGGCCACCCAGTAGCCATTGTCAACGAAGGTGCTCCGCTTCCTGTTCGTGCGACTGCCATGGTCTGGAATATGGACCCAGCAATCGACACGATCACCTTGCAATCGCCACGTGGCTCGGGAAGTCGATAAACAAGACAACGATCCCGCAGGACATCATTGTCTCACTGGACGATTGCCCTACACGCTGTCTCGATCAGCGACCGCGTGATTTTCGCGTTCACCGCGACCTCGCAGCGGGTAGTCCTTACGAAGCGGATGTGCAGGAAAATCTCGCCATGTCAGAATGCGGCGCAAATCTGGGTGTCCCTTAAAGCGAATGCCAAACATGTCGTACACCTCTCGCTCACGCCACTCCGCACCAGGCCAGATATCACAGGCACTGTCAACTTCGAGCCCAGGGTCAGGTTCAATGCCCGAGGTCTCAATGGTTGGGTCGAGAAATGTCTTCATCAGTAGCAACTGATCGTGGGTGTGACTTCGCAGTACCCAAACCACCGCAAAGCGACCCGGCTGCTCTACCGGATAGCCCAGATAGTCCACTGCCGTCACATCAACAAGCATGTTGCAATCGCACGCAGGATCTTCCCGCAAGAACCGAAGCAACTCATGTGCGTCGGCGGGCTGAACAATCAGTGTGCTTTGCCCACGAAACAGCGTCATATGGAGCTGCCGATCGCCGAAGACTTCGACGACACGGGCAACAGCGGGGTGCTTCGATGCGGTGTGTTCGCTCATGGATGCGCACATGATAGCCATCCCAGCCAGCGAGCGGCTGCATCAATATCCACCGCCATCACACCAACGACAACATCGTCGGATACGCCATGGGCAAACAGCTGCGTGATCGAATCGCCCAGCACACCTCCGGGCAGGATGCCCTCGCCCATTGGGCAAGCCACCGGATGACCAGATTCGTCGATGCGCAAATCACCAAGCAATATTGCATCGGCCATGGGCCCGAGCCCATGCACAATGCGATCGAGATGCGGCGCTGCGTCCAACGCCATTGATGAGGTCAGCAAGGCTCCAACATCCAATGCAACAGGCCGAGGACAACGTCCCTCCAGCATGGATCGCGTGCCGGGGACATCGCTGAGAATATGAGCATGGTGGGGCCGAAGAAGCACGTTCAACGGGCAAGAACTGAGGCTCTCAGCGAGCGTCTCCCTTGCACCAGGTAGCCACGATCGAACATCTGCATCAAAGCGAGACGCCCCTAGCGAACCGCTAAACACCGCACAGCGGCCATCGTGCGCGGGTTCGCCCAGAAGCATGTCGTGATCAAGCCATGCCACGTCACCGGTTCGCCCACATGGCCAGGGCGCATCTATAGGCTCAAGTAGCGTTAGCTCACACACCACGCGTCGAAGGATCCCATATGAACTTGTGCAGTTGCAGCTGCAGCCGCGCCTCAGAAGTGTCTTGAAGCATCCACGTTGCAAGAAGCTGTGGATCCAGCCCCTCCATGCCCTCGACTTGACCGTCGCTGTTCTGTGCAAATACCGGCGAGAACAACACCGCGGCAACTCGCTGGTAGAGATCGTGCTTCTGCACCACATCGCACGCCCAATCGTAGTCAGCGCGGTCACAGATCACAAACTTCACTTCATCGCTCGCTCGTAGGTGATCGATGTTGGCCCAGTGGTTCTTTGTCGCTTCTTTACTGCCTGGAGTCTTGAAGTCGACGATACGAATGACCCGTTCATCACAGGTAGAAATGTCACATGCACCACTGGTCTCCAAAAGCACTGTGCGCCCATCGTCTGAGAGCTGACGCATCAATGCGTGCACACCTGGCTGCAGCAATGGCTCTCCTCCGGTGACTTCCACGAGCTTGGTAGGCCACTTCGCGATTGCATTGACAATGTCATCGATCGACATGCCATCGCCTTGGGCAAAGGTGTATGACGAATCACAGTACGCACATCGCAAATGACACCCACGGAATCGAATAAAGATGCAAGGCAATCCTGCGCGGGTAGACTCGCCTTGAATCGAATGAAAGAGCTCGTTGATCTGAAGGCGATCGGTCATAGGAAATTGACTCGTTGAGGCCCTTGCTTTGATTCACTGGGGGATTGTGAAGTTCCGCTGGGGTAGCCCGCGGAGCATGCCGGGAACCAATGGGCTCAGTCCAACGACCAATGTGTGGGGCATAGCCAAGCCAAATGGCTCTAGGCCCCCAGCAAACGACCGACAATGCGCGAGAGAGGACTCGAACCTCCACGGGATTTTACTCCCACCAGCACCTCAAGCTGACGCGTCTGCCAATTTCGCCACTCGCGCTTGGGGACGTGGAATGATAGCCGGAACGGGCCGATGTAGCCTCCATTGCCCCGGGTCGACTATCGTCCTGCATCATGGCACGCAAAGGCGCAGATTCAAAGAAGGGCAACGGGGCTCGCGAGCCTTCAATTGGAAACCGCAAGGCCCGATACGACTACTTCATCACCAATACGCTGACCTGTGGCATCAAACTCACGGGGACGGAAATCAAATCGGTGAGAGCGGGCTTGATCTCGCTGAAGGAAGGTCATATTCGAGCTTCAGAGCACCCCGTTTCCATGACCTTGCATGGCGTGCATATCGCCGAGTACCCCGGCGCTGGCCCCAAGCATCAGCACGATCCCATTCGGACACGTGTCCTGTTGGCTAACAAACGCGAGATTCGTTCCTGGGCTGTTGAGTCGCGTGCCAAAGGCAGCACCATCGTGCCATTGGAAATTATCTGGGTCGACAAGCGAGCCAAACTGGTGATTGGCTTGGGCGTTGGCAAAAAGAAATACGACAAGCGACAAGCGCTCAAGCACAAAGCTGACAAGCGAGAAATGGACCGTCACTAACGCTGATTAAGCCGATCTTCGAATGGCGATGGTCGGACTGCTGATCACCAGACTTCGGCCACCTTGCTTTGCTGCGTACATCGCCTCGTCTGCTTCGTGCAATAGCGCCTGAGCGTCTACTGGGTGCGACACGCTTCGATTCGCGACGCCAATGGACATGTCGACAATGCCATCTAGGCCCCGTGCAACGAGCGCCGCACGGAAGCTTTCTAGAATCCGATGGCCTACTGCAAGTGTCGCTTCCAGATCTGCGTGCGGCAGCAACACACAGAATTCATCGCCGCCGTATCGAGCAGGCGTGTCAATTTCACGACATGTTTCACGAAGTAAACGACCCACAAGCCGAAGCACATCATCGCCTGCGAGATGACCGCGTTGATCGTTGAGGTGTTTGAACCGGTCCAAATCGATCATGATCAAGCCAAGATCTTGGTCATGCCGCTGTGATTCAATCCACCTCGCTTCAAGCGTCAAGTCAAGCCAACGACGATTCATCAACTCGGTCAAGTCGTCTGTTCGAACCGCTACTTCTAGGCGACGAATTGTGCCTTCAAGCCGACGATTTACTTCAGAAAGGTCCACCGCGCTGCGTTCGAGATCTGAATGCAAGGCTTCGTTTTCGATCCGTAGTTGCTGCTGCGCAACCGCCTTGCGGACAGCCAGCGGCACGGTAACCATTTCATGGCCCGTCAAGGCCAATACGTCAGCCGCACCTGCACGAATGAACTCCGGGGCCATCGTGATGTCTGCAATTGGCCCGACAATGACAACTGGCAAGTGTGGCGCAAGTTGTCCAAGCAAGGCCAAAATGTCTGGGCCCACTGCATCGCACAAACTGGTCGCTGCGAGACAAACACCAAAGCCCGAGAGATCGACATCCATCAAATCATGGATGGACCCGACCACCCGACACCCCGCCATACATTCCGCCGGCGAGCAACTGACATCTACTAATAGCCCCGCGGCATCTTCTTGCACTCGACTGCTGGCCATTGCACTGACAAGTCGCATGGCGATTTCTGGATCGCTTTCGAGAATGAGTACTCGTGGCATCAACCATCCCGAGTCTTGTGCAGCGAAAGGCTTCATTCAGGACCTATCTCCATGCAAGTGACGCCACAAAGGGGCATCTTGTCTAGAACACGCCGGTGCTTCCAACGTCCAATACAACAAGCCTGCAGGCCAATAGATCGTTCAAGAAATGTCCAATTGCCCCTGTTCAGGCGCCCTGAGTCATTACAACTGAACCAGAAACGGCCTTATGACGTCCAGAAACCATTTCTAGCACTATTGCAGCGATGGCCTCGGGCGTCTGCATGTCCGCTCCCTCAAGGTCTGCCTCACTGAACAAACCACGAAGCATGGGTGTGTCGACACAACCTGCGGCGATGGAAAAGGCGTTCATCGCCTTTCCTCCATCGGTCGCGATCGCTATAGCCAGCGCTTCAAGTGCGGCCTTTGCCATGCCGTAGACACCTACTGCTGGAAATGGATCGTGAGCAGACATTGATGACATAAGCACAATGGTTCCAGGATCTGCGACCTGCAACAAGTGCCATGCGCGCGTCACACACTCTAGCGCCGCTTCAACATGCACCGCCATGTACTGTCGCAGCAGAGGCACATCCGCCTCCGCCAGCGGCGTAAAGAAGGCGTGACCTGCGCAATGAATGAATGCATCGAGTCGCCCATGCGTCTGTTCGATTGATGTGACCAGACCAGTAGCAGTACCAGCAACCGAGAGATCACCTTGCAATACATCGATGTGACCATCCATCAACAAGGCCGTTTCATCGAGTGCATCTTGCCGCCGGCCGTTAATGACCACGTGCCAGCCCGCCTCAGCGAGCGAAAGAGCCGTAGCCCGTCCAATACCAGACCCCCCGCCGGTGACCAATGCTAGAGGACGGCCGTTCAACCCACGAGCCTTAAGATGTCGTTGTAGAACGTAATCAAGAACAGCGATCCGATAAGCAGCAGACCAAGCAGCGCCGCGCCATTCTGGAACCCAATCGACGGAGGTCGACCCTTACACTTTTCGTATATGAGATAGAGCATGAGCCCGCCGTCCACAATCGGCAATGGCAAGAAGTTCAGCACGGCAAGGTTGACACTGATCAACGCGAGAAAGAACAGCATGTAGGCCACGCCTCGATCTGCAATGCGTGTGCCAAGGTGCACAATGCCTACTGGCCCGTGCAACTGCTCAACACCGACCGTGCCCCTGAATAACCGATCGATGGTTACGTACGTCAATACCACGAAATTCCATGTTTCGTGCAGACCCATGGACACTGCCCGGAACGGGTTGCCCCCGCTACTACGGACTACTTGAATTGGCCCAAACATGAATTGAGGAATTGGCGATTGCCATTGGAGCGCTGCAAGTTTCGCCGTCCATGCACTATTGAGAGGGATGGCAACTTCGCGTGGACCATTGTGGTCTTCAACTGTGATTTGCACTTCGTCATGGCCTCGCTCAATTGCGTGCCGAACAGCAATCCACAACGAACGCCATGGCGAGAGGTCGTCGTACCCAGGCACGCTGAACGTCGACCCCCCTGCGATACCAAGAGCCGCTACCGGTGTTGCAATGGTCGCAGGCGTTCCTGCTGGCCCGGCCATAGCGATAGCGTCCATTGGCTGAGCCAGCCTAGAGGCATCCCATGCATAGCCCGGGAACACCTGCAGTTTGGCACTGGAGTCAAACAAGCCTTCTTGCACAATTCGAACGGTCAGCTCGAGTTCTTGATCATCTCGAATGACAGTCATTGGCACATCGCCCGCGCCGTGCTGCTTCACAATGTCACGAAACGCACGCATCCGTGGCGCTGTCACACCATTAAAGGCGTACACAAGATCGCCAGGCTTCAAGATGCCTTCGTTTGGACTTCCAGGAATGATTCGGTCGATCTCGACCATCGGAACAAGCCCTGCAATGCCCTCCTCTATGCCCTGAACGGTTCGCGAGGTTGCATCTGTATATCTCAGCCGTTGCCATTGAGGCTTGGCGCGAATCGCACCTTCATGTGTAGTGCCATCTGGCGCACGCCACCACCAGTTAAATGTCTCGCCATTGGTTCGACGAGCAGCTGCCTCGAGTTGCCCCCAGCGTTCAACCGATTCCATATTCTTGGCGCCCGATGGCCCAAGCCCTGTCAATGTCCAGCCTGCTCTGGGGGTAAACGAACCGCCCAGTGGCCGCAGTGCGGTTTCAAGAAGTTGATTCACCTTCTCATCCGGCAGCAACGTCGTCGACGCCGCTGGCGAAATACCCAGTGACGGCATGTTTGTCACAGGATCAATCGTAATCGTAGCGCGCAACTGCACAACTTCCCCAGCACGTTCCACCTCAATGAGGAGCGGATCGCCAGGCACCGCCATAGCTGCAGCAACCTGCACATCGGCAAAGGTTGGCATGTCCCGTCCCTGAATTGAGCGTACGCGATCGCCAGGTTGCAGGCCCGATTGTTGAGCGGACGCATCGCCATTGGCATCCGATAGCACTACAGCAGCCTCGGCCGCTGAGCCTGGGCGTACATCTCCAACAACTGGCGCTTCGAATTTGACGCCTATTGAAAAAGCAATGACAAAAAGTAGTGCGGCAAGCAAGATGTTCATGATGACACCTGCGGAGATGACCACCATCCGATGTGCGATGCTTGCTCGGTTGTAGGCCCGAGGATCCAACGACATTGCCGAAGGGTCCAGATCATCCTGTCCAAGCATTCGAACAAAGCCACCCAAAGGCAACACGCGAAGCGAGTATTCAGTTTCGCCTATGCCGTGCTGGGCCAATTGCGCATCCGTTAGTGCCCGAGATGGCCGCCCGGTACGGCGGACCACTTCCGCCCCAGAAGAGCCCAATGTAAAGCCAATACCTTTACGCCATGAGCACAGCACAGGGCCAAAGCCAATTGCGAATGCATCCGTACGGATGTTCGCCCACTTGGCCGCGATGAAGTGCCCCGCTTCGTGCACCAGAATCAGCAGGCCAAAACCTAGCAGTACGAGCACAATGTTGGCACCGGTAAGCAGTGTGTCCATGACGAGCTCTCTCAGGGGCAATTGGCCGTGAGCGTTTCAACGCGCCGCGCCACAACCTCACGTGCAGAGGCATCTGCAGCCATCACATCGCTGAGCGACGCTACTGGCGTCGCCGGAAGTGCTTCGACAGCCTCTTCAATACATGTCCAGATATCACCAAACCGAATTCGTCCCCCCAAGAACGCTTCCACTGCGGCCTCATTCGAAGCGTTAAACACAGCTCCCGCTGTCCCCCCAGCCCTGATCACGTCGTACGCCATCGAGATAGATGGGAACGCCTCATGATCGATAGGCTCAAAATGCAAACTAGACAAGGATGTCCAGTCCATCTTTGTGCCAACGCCTTCAAGCCGTCGTGGCCAAGTGAGCGCAACTTGGATGGGCGTCTTCATATCAGGCGGACCCATCTGCGATAACACGCTGCCGTCACGAAACGCAACAAAGCCATGCACAATCGATTGAGGGTGCACAAGCGCTTCAATGCGATCTTCGCTCAGGCCAAAAAGCCAGTGCGCCTCAATCACTTCGAGCGCCTTGTTGATAAGCGTTGCCGAGTCGATCGAGACCTTTTGCCCCATGCTCCACGTTGGGTGCGCCAGTGCTGCCTTGGGGGTGGCGCTCTCAAACTCCACGCGAGGCATTCCGCGAAACGGTCCACCCGATGCTGTCAAGACGACCCGCTCGATTTCCTGCATGTCATCTCTTGCCCAAAGGCACTGGAACAGAGCGCTATGCTCACTGTCTACGGGAAGCATCTGAACGCCCGCGGCCTTTACTGCTGGCATGACCAATGCGCCCGCGGCAACCAAGGTCTCCTTGTTTGCCAAGGCGATGTCACAGCCTCGAGCAATGCCCTCGAGCACTGCGGCAAGGCCCGCTGCTCCGACGATCGCCGCCACAATCAAGTCACCTGGCTGGGCTATCTGTGCAACAAGCTCTCGAGCCGCATCAGGGCCATGAATCATGCGTGCGTCATGGCTCCAACTCCCCGCGTGCCGTGCATCAGCCAGCGCTACAACGGAAACGCCATACGCTGTTGCCTGCTTGGCAAGCAACGCATGATTCGAGCCGGCAGCAAGTGCGACGATCTCAACGGACTCGCCGAGACTGCGCAGGTGGTCGACGACCTGCAACGTGCTTGTCCCAATAGACCCAGTCGAGCCAAGCAGAATGATGCGACGCGCAGCCATATGCCTCAGCCGTCTTTGTGCGCGACGGACGCCTCACCGGGCGCAAGTTTGCGACGAGATCCGTACAGACTTCTTCGCTTGGGAGCTGCTTTGGGCTTGGGCTCAACACCGGCCTCCGGAGCGGGCCCCTGAGCCTTCTTTGAGGAAGCCAACTGCGAAGCATCGCCAGAGTCACTTGGCTTATCGCCTGACTGACTCGATTCCTTTGACTGGGCAGATTTGGTGCGCCGACGCGAGCGGCGACGCTTAGGTTTGTCGCCCTCACTCTCCCGAGTCGTCACTTCATTGGTCTTCGCCGGGGCATCTTCGGCCGTGGGATCCCCGTGAATGGTTGGCTCGGCCACCGTGGCTACCTTGCTAGAGGACGTCTTCGAGCTGGATTCACTCGATCCATCATGAGTGGTCGCCTGATCTCCATCACCAGACTTTCGACGTCGGCCGCGGCCGCCACGCCGTCGTCGTCGCCGACTTCTTCCGCCACCTTCGCCAGAGGACTCGCCACTATCAGCATCGCCAGTAGCGTGGGCTGCTGGCTCTGGCTCAGTAACAGGTTCTGGCGCTACTTGAAACCACTCTTGAATGATCGCGGCATGCTCGGGTGTAATTGTCGAGGCATGACTCTTGATCGAAAAGCCAATGGATGCTTCTCCACCACGCTCGGTGTACTTGGCAAGAATCTCCTTGCTGGTTGTTTCAAGAGCCTTGGCAAGTACGTGCAGCCGTGACGGAGCGTCGATGAGGGGCTCAAGGGTCTTTCGACGACGTCGCCGACGGCGGCGGCGTTTCTTTCGAGGTTGGCCATCGGTTTCACCATCTTGTGTGCTGGCCTCCACTGCATCCGATTGAGACTCCCCAGTGGCTGCTTGCCTGGCGACTTCAGCCTCTTCCGCCGCTGCATCGGCCTCAATTTGATCGAGTTCGCGTGCGAAGTCCTCAGACAACGCAATGGCCGTCGCATCGGCAGCTGGCGGTGAGCTGCGGCGGCGACGGCGGCGTTTGCGAGCAGTCTGTTCGACTTCAGATTCCATCTCTTCCGAGGGCAGACTCATCTCCGATTGCAACTCATCAATCGTTGGCTTAAGCGATGGCGTAAGTGCATCAAGTTCCACATCGGCTCCGCGCTCGTCGTAGACGTAATACTCAACTCGATCGCCGGCGAACGATTCGATAATGCGAATGTCAACCTGCTTATCCATACGTCGTTCAATCGCATCAAGTGTGCGTCGCCGACCAGACAACAAGGCAGAGGCGACCCGAGGCGCAACGGCAACTTCGACTCGCGCCGCATCGCCACAATGCAGCAGAAATCCGATTTCGCGAAGAATATCGTTGGCAACAGCATCGGCCGACTTCACCTCACCATGCCCACTGCACGAGGCGCACTCGACATAATTCGCCATACGCAAACTTGGACGCATGCGTTGCCGGGTCATTTCAAGCAAACCCAGATCACTGATTGGGAGTGTTGTTGTTCGAGCGCGGTCCCGCTTGAGGCTATCGCTAAACAGCGTTCCCACATCGCGACGGTTTTTGGCCGCCCGCATATCGATGAAGTCGTTGACGATAATGCCACCGAGATCTCGCAAACGGAGCTGGCGTGCGATCTCTTCAGCTGCCTCCATGTTCGTGTTGAAGGCATTTGATTCGGCATCACGTGAACTTCGCGATCGACCCGAGTTCACATCGATGGCAACAAGCGCTTCAGTTTGATCGATGACCAGTGCCCCACCCGAGGGAAGCGGCACTTCACGACTGTGAATCATTTCAATTTGGCGTTCGACCTCGAATGCGTGGAAGATCGGCATCGACCGTCGGTAATGCACGATAGGCGGCGCTGATCGAGGCGCAACCACTCGAAGAAAGGCCGACGCTCGCTCATAGGCCGACTCACTATCAACCAAAATGGCCTCAATACTTGGCCGCAGGTTGTCACGAACGGTTCGCAGCAGCAGATCTGACTCGGTGTACAGCTCGCATGGAGACCCTGCAGTCTTGATCCGACGCTCCATCACCTTCCACAGGCGAGTCAAGTACGCCACATCTCGCTTGAGGACTGTCTGTGTCTGGCCCATGCCAGCCGTTCGAACAATAAAACCAAAGTCTTCAGGCAGATCCAGTTTGTCCAGTACGGCCCGCATCGCTTTGCGCTCCGAATCGTCTTCGACTCGGCGCGTGACGCCAACCTTGTCCATGTATGGCATCATCACCATGAGTCGACCTGGGATCGACAGGTAACTCGTCAGCGTGGGCCCCTTGGTACCAATGCCTTCCTTGATGACCTGTACAAGCACTTCGTCGCCGCGCTTGAGACACTTCTGCAGCGGCGGCCGTTCGCGGCGTGATGTCTTCTTGCCAACTTTCTCTGTCTTCTCACCGTCGGGGAAGTACCTCGGGTGCAAGTCGGAGTAGTGCAGAAAGCCCTTTTGGGCATGACCAAAGTCAATGAACGCGGCCTGAATGGCCTGTTCGACATTGGTTACCCGGCCCTTGTAGATATTCCCGACGCTTGTCGCAGTTGCGGTGCGTTCGGCGAAGAGGTCGTCAAGTCGACCGTCCCGGAGAATGGCGATGCGGCACTCTTCGCCGGGGACGTCGTTGACGACCATCAGCTCCGAAGCGCCACCCGATGTTTGAGATCGTGCAGCTGTCACGTGTTGTCCTGTTCATGCCCCAGCGCGGCGTCGATGGCTCCACGGACACCTGCGGACCCTCGGCACCAGGCCGGGAGATTCTCGCATTGTGTGTCATCGTGTTGATCGTTCGCACCAAGGGTTGTCTGTTGCGGCCATCATTTGTGATGGCCTGAGATTCAGTCAAAGTGGAGTTCCTCAGAAACGACCGACGGTTTCGTCGTCGCCGATTTCTGGAAGAACTCGTTCCAATTCCTCGCGAAGGGCCCGAAGGATCCCCCGCTCTGATTCAAGCCCGGAAACCCGATGTGCGACACGTTCACATGCCTCGACACTCACTCGCCCAATGACCTCGCGGACCCGGGGGAGAAGGGCGGGCACCAGCGAAAGCGTCCGCAGGCCCAAGCCAATCAAGAGCATAGTATACGTCACATCGCCGGCAATCTCACCACACAAAGAGACCGGTATTTGACGCCTTCCAGCAGCCCGAACGATGCTCCGAACCAGCCTCAGGACGGCTGGATTGGCTGCGGTATACAAATTAGCCACCCGCTCATTGCCCCGATCCACCGCCACGGTGTACTGAATGAGGTCATTTGTGCCAATTGAGAAGAAATCAGCGACCTTGGCAAATGAAGGCGCTTGAATGGCAGCGCTAGGCACTTCGACCATCATGCCCACGGGAATGTCAGGGGCGACGTCGTGGCCTTCCTCGCGAAGTTCATCGGTGACATCGTTAAGCAGGAGCTTGGCTTGGCGGAATTCACCCACAGTGGTGACCAGCGGAAACATTATTCGCAAATTGCCCTGCGGTGACGCTCGCAACGCCGCTCGAAGCTGCCGGCGAAATGTCGGCTGGTTCTGCAAACACCAACGAATGCTGCGTAGACCCAGAAATGGGTTGCGCTCTGGAACCAAGGCCATGGATTGCGTGTATTTATCGGCACCAAGATCAAGTGTTCGAAGAGTCAGTGGCTTCCCGCGCAACGCTTGCAGTGCTTGGGCATATCGCTCTGTCAGCAATTCCTCATCTGGCTCCGTTTCTGATGTCAGATAGAGGAATTCTGTGCGGTACAAACCAACGCCATCGCCACCAGCATCAAGGAGCCCGGGAATCTCACGGACGAATTCAATGTTGCCCTGCAGTGAGATTGCTGTGCCGTCGGTGGTGACTGCATCTTCCCCACGGTGCGCCGCAGCGGATGCCCGAAACCGCTCTAGTCGCTGTCGACGTGCGGTATAGCGAGCAGTGGTCTCCTCGGTAGGACGCATGATCACTTGACCTTGTGTCCCATCTACAATGGCGGTATCGCCGTCCTGTGCTTCAGCGACGACGTTATTGCAGCCAACAACAACGGGGACCCCTAAAGCCGAGGCGACAATAGAGGTGTGATCGGTGCGGCCGCCTACCTCTGTGACCACCGCGAGCACGCGGTCGCTTTGGAGCGAAGCGGCATCTGCTGGCGTAAGTTCATGGGCGATGACAATGACGCCCTCGCCGTGCTGGCCCAGTCGCTCTTGCGGACGCCCCAAAATAATGGCGAGCACCCTACGCTCCAGATCGAGCACGTCCCGGGCCTTGTCGCGAAACACTTGGCTGCCCATGCCGCGAAAACGCTCCGCCAGATCAGCGAAGATCTGGGATACTGCTGAAGCAGCGGTCAGCATGGAGTCTCGTACGAGTGTGCGTACTGGCTCAATGAGAGCCTTGTCCTTGAGCAAGACCAAGTGCACGTCGAAGATCTGGGCAGCTTCAGGGCCAAGGTCACGCTCGACGCGCTGGCGATCTTCTTCAAGCCCCTCAAGGGCTCTTGCTAGTGCTTGCTCGAGTCGCTCAAGTTCCGCCTCAATAGCTGATTCTGGAACGGTACGCCGTGCAAGACGCTCCTGGGGCTGTTCGAGGACCAGCACCTGCCCCAAGGCGACACCGGGCGCGACCGGGTTTCCGTGCAGGGACCGCATGGCCCGGACGATAGTCGAAAGTTGAGTCCTGAGCGTTTAGGGCCCCACTATGCCTACGGCCGCCCAATTGTGCAAAGCACGCGATTGAAGTGCGTAGACAAGTACCTATGTCCCTCATTTGCAAGATATTACGACCCCAAGAAACCACCGTTGCGCTGCTGATGCCTGATCAGCATTCAGGGCCTTGGGATGTCAGCAAGCACCGATCCATACGTACTTGACTCAGTAGATTCGACGCAGGCAAATTAGGCTTAAAAATCCTTCTTTTGGGGGTTGTAGGCGATGGTCAGCCCGCTACATTGCTTTGGAGCACTTTGACTGTTCCCCACGAAAGTGAGGCTGTTAAAGGGAAAACTGGAGAAGAGCGGCACTCAGGATTGGAAGCCTGATCGCCAAACAAGGAGGAGAAGGCCAAATGAAGATTCGTGCAACATCAATTGCAGCTGCATTTGCAGTTGCTGGGCTAAGCGGTATTGCTACTGCAGAAACAGTCAGCGCTTTCTACGGTTGGGAAGACGGCGGAACCATTGTGGGCAGCTATGGCAACCTAGGCTCAGCTGAAAACTACAACTGGGGCGGCGATCAGGGCAGTGTCCTTGCAGTCACCGAAGACCCCATGAGCGGAACGCCTCAGGCATTCGTTGGCTGGATCACCGGACTCAATGATGGAGATGTCATCGACGCTTCCTTCCTTGGTCTTGGCGATGGTGTAGATCTCAGCAAGGTCCGTATCTGGGCCCATTACACGACTGGCGGCGTCGACGATTACGGCGGCTCTGCTGGTGGCAACAACGCCTACAGCACCTCTGAGTGGACGTTGCTCTCTAACAACTGGACGTTCAGTGGTGGCACCGCTAGTGGTGGCGATCACACCGGCCTGGTCATCGAAGCTCGCATCTACAGTTACTCCGGTCAGATGATGAACACCGCGTACATTGACGACCTGAACATCAGTGTGACTGGCGATGATCTCTCGGGCGTTGACATTCACGTCCCAATGGCGATTCCAACTCCTGGTGCCTTGGCCCTCTTGGGCTTGGCTGGCTTGGCCGGCCGACGCCGACGTCGCTGATTCTCTCCTGAGCCAACTTGGTTTATTCACAGGGCCGCAGTCTTCAGACTGCGGCCCTGTTTCGACTATTGTCCACCCCTATGCCCCACCTGAGCATCGATGAAGTGCACCGCATTGCGGGCCTTGCGAAACTGCAACTCACTGACAAGGAAGCCACGAAAGTCCAAGGCGACCTCGAAGCCATTCTCAAGCACGTCGATGCCCTGCAGGCCGTTGCTGTCGATGGCATTGAGCCCATGTCATCACCTCTTGAGCACGTCAATCGCCTACGCGACGATATCCCCACCACTGCCCTACCACGTCAAACCGTCCTCGATATGGCACCTGAAACGGCCGAGGGCTTTGTCTGCGTCCCACGTGTCTTAGATGGAGGCGGCGGAGCATGACGAACCTGCCTGAATCCGTGCTTGATATCGCCAAAAGTGTCCGCGCTGGCAACTGCACTGCGACAGAGGTCCTGCAACGAAGCCTCGATCGCATCGACACTGCGCAACCAACTCTTGGCGCATTTGAAAACATCCGCGCTGAAACCGCCGTGACCATGGCTGCTTCGGTTGACACGGCCATCACCAATGGACAAGACCCCGGACCACTAGCGGGTGTTCCCATTGCTATCAAGGATTGCATCGCCACTGAAGGCGAACCCATGACGTGCGGATCACGCATCCTTGAAGGCTATGTGAGCCCATTCGATGCAACTGTGATTGAACGATTGAAAGATGCTGGTGCCGTGTTGCTGGGCCGCACACGCTGCGATGAATTCGCCATGGGCTCCTCGACCGAACATTGCGCATCAGGGCCCGTGGCTAACCCTTGGTCAACAGACCACGTCCCAGGGGGCTCAAGTGGTGGCAGCGCTGCAGCAGTTGCTGCCTCGCTTGTCCCGGCCTCCATCGGCACTGACACAGGCGGTTCGATTCGCCAACCCGCAGCACTGTGCGGCATCACGGGTTTCAAGCCATCACAAGGCCGGGTGCCTCGATATGGCCAAGTGAGCTTCGCGCCAAGCATGGACCAAATTGGCCCCTTCACACGAACGGCCGCTGACGCGGCGGCCATCATGGACGTCATTGCTGGAGAAGATGCTCGCGATGCCACGAGTGCCTCGGACCCCCTTGGCGATGTCCAATTGGATACGCATCTCAATGGCCTGCGCATAGGCATCGCTCGCGAACACCTCAGCGACGACAACCACCCTGAGGTCAACGATGCAGTTGCACGCGCAGCTGAAACCGCTGCAAGTCTCGGCGCTGACATTGTGGACGTGAGCCTCTCTACGACCGAACTGGGCATCGCGTGCTATTACGTCATTGGCCCCGCAGAAGCCTCGAGCAACCTAGCTCGCTTTGACGGCGTGCGATACGGCAATCGCGCCACGGACAGTTCTTCTCTCAATGACATGTATGAACGATCCCGAACTGAGGGTTTCGGAGAGGAAGTTCGACGTCGCATCATGCTTGGGACTTGGGTCCTCAGCGCTGGCTACTACGACGCGTACTACAACCAAGCCCTGAAGGTACGCCGCTTGATTCACGATGAGTTCGCACAGTGCTTTGCATCGGTCGACCTCTTGCTTGGCCCAACAACAGCCAGCCCCGCTTTCAAACTTGGCGAAATGGCCGATCCAATGTCTATGTATCTATGCGACCGCTACACGGTGACGGCAAACATTGCCGGCATCTGCGGATGTTCAATCCCCTTTGGTACGACGCAAACCGATGGTGTCACGCTGCCTATAGGGGTACAACTGCTTGGCCCTGTTTTGGGCGATGCGACAGTGCTTCGATGTGCGCACGCGATGCAAACGGCCACAGATCATCACACGTCAAGGCCGCCGAATTACTCAACCGTATAAGGTTCGACCTTGGGTATACGCCCAAGTGCCAACAACCTCTGATGCGTCAAGTTGACCAAGCGAGCCGCACGCTCACGCGACGCTCGCTGGTTTGGGTATGGCCCAATACGTGCGACAATCACAATGTCACTGCCCTTGGGCGTAGCCTTAAGCACACCAGGCCATCCTTCAATGGTGAGCAGTGCATATTGAGTTGATACGCCAACCTGCGATGTGCCCGCAACTGCAACTTCAATACCCTGCTGAGCGCCCGCCTGTGCAATGGCCTTTGACAAGTCGCTCCATCGAATCCCATCAGCGGGAACCAGTGAGATTGGAGTTGCATTGCTGGACACGTCCCCAAGGGTCGATTGCATGGCCCTCAACGCGGCCTTGGACTGTCCAGTGGTGTAGGCAACTCGCGATCCCGCCGCCAGAGGTTCATCTGACTTTCTCCCGCAGCCGCCAACGCCAATCAAGCAGCTGATTGCCAGAACGGCCAGATTCATTGCAATGCCTTTGAAGACCATGCACGCAATGGTATCGGCCGTGGCCTACCCACCGGGAGGATCAATCCCAACCCTCATGATGGCGGCACACTATTGCAAAGAGCCGCTGGGCCGTACCATGGCCCCATAGGCCCCTTGGCCTTCGGCTCCGGGCCGATTCCCGGAACGACACCGCCGCGTGAGGTGGTCAGGCAACGGCAATGCCAAGCTCTCAGCCATCCAAGACGCCCCGGTCCGAACAACGGCGGCAGGAACTTCGGCGAAAGCTGCCTCGTCCTGCTGCAGCCATTCGCCAAGCTGCCTCGAATCCCGCATTCATTCGCTGCCTTGCAATCACGCTGTTGTTCATGGTGCTAGCAGCCTTCTTGGTTATGTGGTCTCGAGAGCAGGTCTTGTTGCATGCCGGACGAGTCGCCGTCGATTCAAGCCTTGCACGACTTGACTACCAAGTCGAAAATACCTCCGCCACAACGGCCAAACAAGAAGAGGCCAAGGCTGCCTCGCCCACCATCTACGTTCCCAATGCACCGGCGCTAGAGCGTATTGGTTCATCGCTCAAGGGCCTACCTGTTGCTATTGCTCAAGCCACGCAGATCGCTGACGTTGCCGAGCCGCTCCGAAAGCAATTCAACCTCGATGCCAATGCACTTGCTGCGATTCGGCCATATGCCACCGAAGGCCCTCCCGCACAGAATTGGGAAGACTGGACCAACAAGTTGACCGAAACGGTCCTCTTGGACAATCCACTGTTGGCTCCAGATGCATTTCAAATCTACACGACCCAAGCGCCAATGGCCCGCGCGCTTGAACGCAGTGATGGTGTTTTGCAACGCCCCCTGCAAGGCGAGGCCCTGAGTACCGCCATGTTGGTGACACCCAAGGGTGCAGAACGCCTGTGGGAGTTGGCAAGGCGAGCTGGCTTCCCGGTCGCCGTGACCACGGTCGTTGGCTCTCGCATCGCTGATGAAGGCCGCCCCTCCTTACAACTGGACACACAACGCACGCAAGCCACTGCCCAAGCTGCAGCAGCAGGCATCGAACCAGTCATTCACCACCATGAGACGGGCGAACCACTGGTGCTACGTGGCGACACAGTGACGCCGCAACACATGGACGAATTGCTTCGAGAGAACAATGCGTTCTATGCCCAAGGCCCTTGGGCTGCCCGATGGATACCTCGCGCTGGCGTGCTGCTGCTGCTTATTGCCGTGGCGGTATTCCTCGCTGCCTTTACCGTCGGGGCATATCCACGCATCGCAAAGAATGGCTGGCGGCTCGCTGCCATGTGCACATTGCTGCTGGGCATGCTCACAATCACTGTGCTTGTGTCGGTAGATGCCCCTGCACTCTTAATGCTTGCTGCCCTTGGGCCGCTGTTGTTCGCCAGTGCGGTCCTTCGCCTTGCATACGACCATCGGCTCGCTTTGGCGGCCATTGGGGTGCAGTCGGCGCTTGTTGTACTTGCGCTTCAGCAAGGCATTGGTATGTACATGCTGCTTATGGCGTCGGCCGCAGCACTCGTTGCGCAACTCGATGAAGTTCGAAGCCGAGCGTGCATCATTCGAGCCTCCACCGCCACGGCAGCAATCGCAGCAGGAGGAACACTGCTGCTGGGCATGATTGAAACACCTGCCCAGTCTTCAGCAATCGTGCAGGTGCTCATCGCGGCCGTCCAAGCTGCAGCTGCAGCAGTTGGCGTTGGATTCCTCTTACTTGGCATTCTGCCGAGCATCGAACGACTCTTCCGTATTACAACGGGCATGACGCTCGCAGAATTGCGTGACCCACGCCGACCTCTCCTTCGGCAGTTGCAGCAACGAGCCCCAGGAACGTGGGAACACTCAATGCAGGTTGCAACCATCGCGGAGGCCGCCGCGGAGTCCATTGGAGCAGATGGCTTGTTGTGTTACGTGGGCGGGCTGTACCACGACATCGGCAAGATGCACAAGCCACAGTACTTCATCGAAAACCAGAGCAATGGCGAGAACCTACATGACAGTTTGAGCCCTGCCATGAGCTTGCTCGTCATCGTCAACCATGTCAAAGACGGCATGGAACTCGCTCGTGAGTACAACGTACCCCGCGCCATTAAGCACTTCATCGAGTCTCATCATGGAACAACGGTTGTGGAGTACTTCTACCACCAAGCTGTCAAGCAAGCAGAAGATGACCGTGATATCCCGGATGAAGAAACATTCCTATATGGAGGCCCAAGGCCTCGCACGCGCGAAGCAGCCATTCTCATGGTGTCTGACGCCGTTGAATCTGCTGTGAGAAGTATGGACAACCCAAGCCCCGCGCAGATCGAAGGGCTGGTGCATGACCTTGCTCGCAAAAGGCTTCTCGATGGCCAGTTCAACGAATGCCCCTTAACGTTGCGTGAACTGCGAACGGTCCAAGAGGCCATCGTCAAACGAGTCGCTGCAAGCAGGCACGTCCGCATCGCCTACCCAGAAGGAGAAGGCGACCCCGCAGCAACACAAGGGCTGGCGTAGCGTTCAGCCATCGAGCGCCGCTTGCAGTACACGCTCAACAAGCGATGACACTGGCACGTCTGGCGCATTGGGATCAACCCACTGTCGATTCTTACCTGCCAAGCGCGCACCGGGCACTGCTTGGGCGTGCACGACACGCACGAGCAGTCGTCGATGCGTCAATACGTGCTCAAAGGAGCCCCGCATAACAGCGTCAACAGTATCGCTCGTCAAGTCAAGT
>JABAAC010000160.1 GCA_014238965.1 Phycisphaerales bacterium
ATGAAGAAGTTCAAGATTGAAATGACATTCTGGCTGACACTCGGAGTCAAGCCCTCGGAAGTGACAGCAGCCGATGGCAGTGATGTTGCCAAAGACATCGAATAACAGTTCCTTGATCCCGATCCCTACTTCGACTCGGGCAACTTCAAGCAGTTTGGAGTTGGCGAAACCAAGCTTGAGCACAGCTGCACGAAACTCGGGGCGGATGAAGACCACTACTCAAGACAACTCGATATCAAGATCACCGGTGACGTCGAAGACGCTGATGGTCTCCTGCAGTACCTGGTCGACTCCGACATCCTGGAAGATGCATCTGACCTGGGCACATTTGCGTCCCGGGAATTCTGGTTCAACTGTCTCGAGGACTGCGACGCCGTGCTGCACCCGGTCACGGATGACAGTCTCACGGATGACGCGGTCAAGAATGACATGGACGGATCATTGGAAATCTATGACTGATTGAACTCCCAGCAGTCGAGTTCTTCCCACGCTGAATATCAAGGGTTCGATCCCCTTCACCCGCTTTCCACTCTGGTCACTCGGAGCGCTATGAAGTCCATCCCCGTCGGACGTTACGCCAAGCGTAGCGAGGATGTCGCGCACCGCCGTATTGCCAGAAGTTGCCCCAGATTGGCGCGTTTGGTCAAGGATCTAGGGCAAGCGTTGCGCATAGTGATTCTGGTTCAGTTCCGCCAAGTTACCCGTGCAAACATGCAAAGCGGCCACCCCGACGGTCCATGCATTCAGGGGGAGGAGTTTCAGGCCTGTCCCCTTGTAGCCGGCAGGATGGCAGGTGCTCGCCTGGGCCACTTGGTTTTTCGCTGAACGTCCGGTGAGTGGTGGTATGCTCGCTTCTTGCGGATACTCGGTATCCCGAGGGATAGACGACAAGATGCAACGAATGATGATCGCAGCGGTGCTGGCAGTCACGTCCGCCACCTTCGCCGGAACATTTGTATGTGAGCCGCAACAAACTGCCAAACTCATGGCGGATGATGGGGCCATCGAAGAATTTTTCGGCAACAGCGTCGCCCTCGATGCCGGCGTCGCGGTGATTGGGGCCTACGGCGACGACGACAACGGCAGCCAGTCCGGCAGCGCGTATATCTACGAGCAGCAAGGGGACGGCACTTGGCAACAGCTCGCCAAACTCACGGCGAATGATGGGGTAGATGGCGACCAATTTGGAACCAGCGTCGCCATCTCAGGTGGCGTGGCCATCATTGGGGCCTACGGCGACGGCTCCGAATCCGGCAGCGCGTATGTCTTCGAGCAGCAGGAGGACGGCACTTGGGTGCAGAGCGCCAAACTCACGGCGGATGATGGGGACAGTCAGGATTACTTCGGCAACAGCGTCGCTCTCGATGCCGGCGTGGCGGTGATTGGGGCCTATGGCACTGACGTCAACGGCAGCCAGTCCGGCAGCGCGTATGTCTACGAGCAGCAAGGGGACGGCATGTGGCAACAGATCTCCAAACTCACGCCGGATGATGGGGCCACTAACGACGGGTTCGGCAAAAGCGTCGCCCTCGATGCCGGCGTGGCGGTGATTGGGGCCGATAGCGATGACGACATGGGTGATAGCTCCGGCAGCGTGTATGTCTACGAACAGCAAGGGAACGGCACGTGGCTGCAGATCGCCAAACTTACGGCGGATGATGGGGCGGAGGGCGACAACTTCGGCAACAGCGTCGCCCTCGATGCCGACGTGGCGGTGATTGGGGCCGAATTCGACGACGATAAGGGCCCCCAATCCGGCAGCGTGTATGTCTTCGAGCGGCAGGGGAACGGCGGGTGGCTGCAGATCGCCAAAGTGACGGCGGATGATGGGTCCATGAATGACAACTTCGGCTACAGCGTCGCCCTCGATTCCGGCGTAGCGGTGATTGGGGCCTGGTTGGACAGCGACATCGCCGAATTTTCCGGCAGCGCGTATGTCTGCGAGCAGCAGCTAGATGGAACCTGGCAACAGATCGCCAAACTCACGCCGAATGATGGGACCAGTAACGACTACTTCGGCCACAGCGTCGCCACCTCAGGTGGCGTGGCGGTGATTGGATCCCCCGGTAACGACGACGACAACGGCTTCAACTCCGGCAGCGCGTATGTCTACGAGCAGCAGGTAGATGGCGGCTGGAACCCAAATGCCCTCATAGATTGCAACGATAACGGGATCTGCGACTACGATGAGATCGCGGCCGCTCCGATCAATGATACCGACGAGAACGGCATCCTCGACGAATGTGAAGTCGGCGCGTGTTGCATTGGAACCGCTGTCGTTTGCACGATCTCCATAGAGTTAGACTGCATGCAGTTCGGCGGCCAGTGGCAGGGTCTCGAAACCACCTGTGAAGAAGTTGACTGCCCGACATCCTGCCTCGGCGACTTGACCGGCTCAGGTGATGTGGTCATACATGACCTCTTGATCCTGCTCGAGCACTGGGGGCCGTGCCCTTAGTAACAACCCACCACCCCACAGCACCTCCGTATTCACGGGGGTGTTGTTGTTTAGATGTTGGTACCTTGGCCTCATGCGGGGCCGTGTCCCCGTAAGGAGCGCATGCGATGAGCAGGAATGTGGCGATCATGATGGCCTTGATGGTGTGCGGGCTTGTGAAGGCCGCACAACTTCATGTGCCAGCGCAGTACGGCACGATCCAGGCCGCGGTGAATGCCGCAAGCAATGGTGATGTGATCTTGGTGGCGCCAGGAAACTATGCCGGATGGATTCTTGAAGACCCGCACAATATGCCCCTGTCAATCACCATACGGGCGACTGGTTCGGCTGCCGAGACAATCGTCGAAAGCACTGGGCCGTGCAGTAGCGTCATCAGTTGCTTTGGCAATGACCATGATGATGATGTTGTCATCGATGGCTTGACCATTACTGGCGGCGGGTGCCCCGATGGCGAAGGCGGCGGCATATGGTGCGGCTGGTTGCGAAATCTAACGATCAAAAACTGTGTCTTCTCCAATAATTCGGTCGCTAACGAATCGAGTTTTGGAGGCGGTCTGTGGATGGCTCAAATATACGGAAGCGCTTCAATTACGAATTGCACGTTCTCAAACAACTCCGCCAACGACGGCGGTGGGATCTACTGTTCGGGGACAGATGATCTCACGATTGCCAATTGCACATTCTCCAACAATTCCGCCGACATCGGCGGCGATATCTATGTCTTCTATGACGTTGATGTAACTATTGATAACTGCGACTTCTGCGGAAACGGCAACAACTCGATTCATGGCCCTTATTCAGGCAGCGGAAACACGTTTCTCAATGAGTGCCCACAAGCATGCCCTGATACCAACGACGATGGTCATGTTGGAATTGCTGACCTGCTGCTTGTACTTGAGAACTGGATGGGATCCACCGATGGTGACGTAGATGACAATGGTCTTGTCGAACTGGAAGACCTGGTACTGGTGCTTGAAAACTGGGGGCCTTGCCCGTAAC
>JABAAC010000161.1 GCA_014238965.1 Phycisphaerales bacterium
AATTGAACGCGTTGGCTCGTCCACTGCAACGATCAACGCCTCGTCGTCTGCGAGTGCGAATCCCCAGCCAAGCGACAGACCATTGCTGTGCACTAGCGTCTTGGTATGAATCCAGGAATTTCCATCGTGTTGGAAGACGTGATGTTGCGCTCCAAAATCTGCGTTAACCAACGCAATCGAATCCGAGATGGCAACATTGCCTCCGAAATAAACGTCCTCACTACTTTGCGGGATCTCTTCTTCAGTCCAAGTGCCATCAATACGGCGAAAGACGACTGCTATTGAAGATGAAGGAGTCGAATTTTCGTCCTGCGTTTCGGCATTTCCAACGATCGCCAAGTCGCCGTTCAAGTCAACATTTCCGCCGATTGCTTCAGTGCTGGATAGGGTGAGCTGGGCTTCTTCAACCCAAGACTCCCCATCAAGTCGATAGATGTAAGCGCAGCAGCCGCCCATGTTGCCGCGACTTCCGATCAGTACAGCATCACCATCGAGATCCATACTGAATCCGAAGGCATTGACGTTCTCATCAGGCATGAGGTAGCCGACTTCGACCCACTGTTCGCCATCATGTCGAAATACGCAGACGCCAGATTCTCCACCGCGGGGACCGAGCAACGCCCAGGTTCCATCGGTTGCGACTGAATTCCCCCAATTATGGTCTCCCTTCGAGGGGATAAGTTTCTGTTCCTGGATCCAAACCCCATTGCTGTGCCGAAATACATAGGCACACCCCGTATTACCGCCATCTGTTGCGTCGCCAACAATCAAGGTGGTCCCCGAAAGATGTGCAGAATCACCAAACATATCGCCGTCAAGGTCAGTTGGTTCAATGACTGCCTGCAGAATCCAGTCGCCGCCCGTCCTTTCATAAACGAATGAGGTCGGAAGCCCCGTGGCAACCATCAGGTCCGCATCAACGACAACCTGACGCAAGTCCCCTGACACGGGGAGGCACTGTTCTTCATACTGCACATCCGAAACAGCCAGAGCAGGCCAGAGCAGAGTCAGCAGTGAAGTTGTGGTAATGAGCTGCATGCTTGTCGTAAGTTACCAGTTGGGCGCCACGGAAGGTAACCCCGCTTGGCACGGCGCTATCCAGGCAGTCACCACACCAACAACAACACCCCCGTGAATACGGAGGTGCTGTGGGGTGGTGAGGTTGCTACTCGCAGGGACCCCAGTTATCGATAATCGCATTTAGGTCGAGCAGATCAACGACGCCATCTGAAACAACGTCGCCAATTGAATTCCCAATACCCCAATGTTCGAGCACCACTAGCAAGTCTGCGATACCCACCACCCCGTCATCTGTGGGGTCTGGGCACGGCAACGGGCACTCACTGCCAATCGTGTTGCCACCGCCATCTTCCCAGGGGCCGGAGGTCTGCTCCGGCACGTTGGAACAAATGACAGTCATTGCAACGGTGACGTCAGAGAGGGCCTCGGTACCAAGGCCGCCGCCATCAAAAATGCTTGAACTATTCCCGCTGATCCAGCAGTTGGTGATGCCGAGCACACCGTTGTTACCGACATAAACTCCGGCACCAGAGCTGGAGGTATTGTCTGTGAAGTCACAACCCTCGAAGTTCAAAAATGTCGGATTCTTGTAGCCGCCGTTTCCAATTCCGACGCCACCGCCAAACTTACCACTATTGCCGTCAAATGTACACCGAATGACTTCATGTACTCCGCCGTGAATTAAGCTGAGGCCACCTCCAATGTGGCTGCTAAGATTGCCTTCAAATGTGCAGTCACTGAGAGTTACCCTCGTGTTGATTGGCGGATCACCGTAGTCCAAGCCATTGACATAGATTCCACCGCCATCACCCACAGCCGAATTGTCCGTGAAACTGCAGTTACGAATCGTAGCGTTGCATTGGCTAAGCCAGAATCCGCCTCCCCCTGTATTCGCCTGGTTGCCTAAAACAAGACAATCTGAAACAGTCACCGTTCCATACCGATTGTGGATCGCCCCGCCCTCGGGCGAGGCGTTGCCGTCAAAGCTGCAGTCCGACACGACTACGGTTGCGCTGCTACTGTAGATCCCGCCACCCCAGACTGCATAATTTGATAGGAATTCGCATGACTCGATGGTGATTGTGTCAGTGACGGGCGCACCGAGCTGAATACCGCCGCCGTAGTAATTGCCTTGGTTAGAATCAAAAACGCAGCCACGAATCACGGCCGAGGTTGTATCGGTCCCAACATCAGGCCAAGGGATCGTGTTGCGTACGTACACCCCGCCACAAGCATTGTTACGAAAGGTGCACCCAACCAGTAGCAGCTTAGGCGTGCTTTGGGACGTCCAATTGACAGCGGTCGAGTAGATGGTATGACTACTGGCGACATTTCTCTCAAATGTGCAGTCAGTAACCGTTGCCTGTGTGTCATTGCCGAACCAGAGAATCGTTCCGAAAGATGTATTACCCTGAAACAAGCATCCATTGATCGTCACGTTGCCCGCGTCGCTTAAGATGCAACCCCGACCATCACCAATAATTTGATTGCTCAAAAACGAACACTTGAAAATGTCTATTGAACTATCAAGGAAATAGACAGCGCTCCCCCCATCTTCAAAAATAACACCGGCTGTGTTTTCAGTGAGTTCACATGATCGCAACTGAAGTGAACAATCAGAGTCGCAGTAGACTGCGCCACCACATTTCTCTGCAGCGTTTTGCCCAAGAAGACAGTCTTCAATGAGGGGGGAACCGCCTTGCGCAAAGATGCCACCGCCACTATTGCTAGTCCAATTAGCCGTGATATTGCAGTTGCGAATCGTTGGGCTGCTGTTGTCGCAGCGGATCCCGCCGCCGAATCCACTCGATGGGGCCGTGTTGCCTGAGATCGTGCAGTTTGTGATCGCGGGGCTGCTCTCATGACAGTAGATCCCGGCGCCACCGTAGTAGGAGCGGCCACCCGTGATCGTGAAGCCTTCGATCACCGTATCGGCACCTTCGCCGCTGCTGCATAGCACTACGCGGCGTGCGCCCTCGCCATCGAGGATCGTCTCCTCAGACGTGCCTGTAGCCCGAATAGTGATTGGCTTGCCGCTAGGGTTGATGACCCAGTCGCCGCTGCCGGTATAAGTCCCGGGGCCGACCAGCACCGTGTCGCCATACCCAGCGACGTTGATCGCCGCTTGCACCGTGGCGTATTCCGATGGCACGTTGAAGATTCCATCACCAATGCTGCCATCGCACTTGTCTGGTACACCGTTGCCGTCACCATCCCAGCAGGAGTAGGCAAGACATACCCCGCCGCCATCGGTCAACGAACCGTAGATATTGTCAGGAGCGTTCTCGCACACCACCGTGTCGATTAACGTGGGGCTGACTCCGTGGCAGTAGATCCCGCCGCCGTAGGTATCGGCTGTGTTGTTCGAGATTGTGCAGTCAGTAATCGTGGGGCTGCTGCCGTTGCAGTAGATCCCGC
>JABAAC010000162.1 GCA_014238965.1 Phycisphaerales bacterium
CCGGTGTACGCCTCGAGGCATTGCCTTGGCCCCCAATAGAGGCTTCTACACGCTCCCAGTCACCTCCAAAGTTCAAGTGTGTCTCCACAGGGTCTGATGGAAGGCGCACGTCAGCACCCAAACTGGTTCGTGGGCGGCGTATGGAGCCATCTGATGGACTCTGGCACCCAGCTACAAGGGCGACAATGAGGGTTCCCGTGGCGATCAGCGGTTTGAAGTGGGGTGTATGCAAGTTCAAGAGGGTCCGAAAGTTGTGATTATAGGGGGCGATCGATGAAAGTTGAAGATCCCCGAGGTCACCTGCCGATGAAGTGGGTGTCGGCCATTGGTCGGCGTTTCCGTGGTCCAGGGAAGGGCCGCTTCGAGGACATAATGATTGTTGGGAAAGGGTATCTGCCGTTCGCGCTATGCGTGCGGCAGCGGAGTGCACTTGGATGTTTGATATTGCATTGGCCGAGGGTGGCATGGTGGGCCAGCCTACTCTCGCACAGACAGAAGGTGGTCGCCTTGATCATCAACCGGGGCGTGACGATGTACGGCCTTCGTCGCTGACTCAACCAGAGGTAGATTCGCCTTCAGCGTCCGATATGGATCGTTGGCGTCAGTCTATGAACGCTGGTTGTGAGGTTCGATGGGGCCGTGTCCACGAAGTTCGTGCATCGATAGCCAGAGGCGGATACCTCAACGAGCAACGCTTGGATGAGGCGATCGATCGGCTCGTGCACGATCTGGATCACTGACGTGCTACGAGCACTTGTGGCAACGATGCTGCTCGTGCTGCTGCCTTCAGCGGGCTGTCAATTGTCCAGCGCAGGTGCGGCACGTGGTGCGCATAGGTCTGACAACGGGGTGTGGCCATTCCAGCCCGAGTCGATCCGTGTGCATCCACTGACCCGGCTAGAGACCACAGACGATGGCACCGTCCTGGAAACATGGGTTCAGTTGCTTGATGGTGACGGGTACCCCCTGCGGGGACTGGGCTTGCTCACCGTGCGTCTTGAGAATGCAGGCCCTGGCTATATGCATCGGTATGAATGGACGGTAGAGCTGGAGTCAACAGCGAATACTGATGTGCGATTTGACCCTGTAGCGAGCGCCTACATGTTGCTACTGGAAGTTGATCCCGACACCCTGCCAACTCGACCTCGCGTGTACGCGGCATTGCAAACGCCAAGCGGTAATCGCCTTTCTGGTCGATTGAGTCTTGATGAGCCTGACGAGGGTTCTTAAGTGGGCCTGTGGTGCAGTTGATCTACAACGCTTCAATCACGCTGTATTGGTCTAAATTCAGCACCGCTAGTTCTCCGTCATCGAGGCGAAGTTCAAGTCGATCGAGCCACAGTCGATCATCGCGGGAGTGGGCAAACCACGATCCTGTGGTGGCTTGACGAAACCGAACTACCTCACCTTCAACGGGCTGCACCCAAGTGCGATCCCGAAGCGGTGTTTGCTGCGTGACACGAACGCGTGTTCCAGCAGAGTAGATGGGCGACTCAATGGACATGGTGGATGTCGACTTTGGATTCAGGGCTAAAGGTGTAGGACTAATCGTCTTGCATGGTAGCGGCGCGGGAATCACCACAACGGCTCATCTCCCGGTCCGACCATAACCATGGTTGGTTCTGCGCAGGCCCATGTCTGGGCAATTGAGCGAACATCATCGGGTTGTACACGCTCTACAAGGGCGATTCGATCTTCCAATGACTTCACGGAGTCAAACAGCATGGCATCTCGGGCAAGGGCACCAGCACGTGCACGAGTCGACTCGCCGGATCGAACCATGCCACTTCGCACCTGCAGCATGGTTCGCATGATGTCACTTTCAGTCATGTCCTGGGCGGCGGATTGAATCGTAGCGCGGGTTGTCTCGAGCGTTTCCTTGGCTCGTTCGGGGGTTGTTCCGGTCGTCACTTGGATGTATCCATCGTGCTTTGAAGCGGTCCAACCAGCGCCAATGCCATAGCACAGCGACCTTCGCTGTCGAACTTCAAGAAACAGGCGACTTGAACTACCGCCTCCAAGTACTCCTGCAGCGAGTCGGGTTGCCTCCGCCTGCGGATCTGTTGCCATTGGTGCATCGAAAGCCAGTGCAAGGTGCACTTGAGATGTTGAACGGCGAAGGTGTGTGCGACCCCGTTGGGGAGGCTGCACGGTGAGCTGTTTCGGGGTGGGTCCGGACCAATGTTCGATGCACCGGCCAACCTGATCAATGATTGCATTGGGGTCAATATGACCAGCAATTGAAATAATTGTGCCTTGGGGACCAACTCGATCAAGCCAGGCCTGATGCACTTGGTCACGGTTCAGCGAGCGAATGGCATTTGCCCTGCCAAGTGTGTTGCGGTTCAATGGAGAAGGACGATGGCGTCGTTGCAATTCGACGTTGGCGGTCTCCTCAGGATCGTCCTCCAGCGAGGCGATTGCTTGCAGGCACAGCCGCGATGACGCATCAAAATCATCGCTTGACATGGCGGGCGACTGCATCAGCATCAACATCAAGTCGATGGCGTGCGTGACACGCGTGCCGGTTGTCATACCGTGTAAATGAAGGTGTTGCGTACCTGCGCTAACACCTCGAATCAAGCCTACACCATCCATTGCGTCGCTGAGTGAACGGCTGTCATGGGTTGAAGTACCCCGTAGCAATAACTCGCCATGCAATGCTGCAATGCCGTGGGTTGCATCGGAGTCGTACGCGCTGCCCGTTGGGATCAATACGTGTATCGCGACCGATGAAACACCCTCGATATGTTCGGTACACAAGGTCAATCCGTTGTCGAAACGATGCAAGTTTGGCATGCGATGAGCTCCACAATTAGTGCGAAGGATAGTTGCGCGAGAAGGAATGAACAAAAAAGTTTCAAAGGAATCATGTGCAAGCGTCCGATAGCGGCTACAACGTCTCGAGACAGGTCCATGCCGGGTGTTCGTGCGCTCGGTTGCCCCTAAGGAAACACCGGGGCCTGGCGGGACCACAATGGAGGTCAATGATCATGGCCAAAAAGAAAGCTAGAAAAAAGGCGACCCGTAAAAAGGCCGCCCGTAAGACCACTCGTAAGAAGGCCACTCGTAAGAAGGCCACTCGTAAGAAGGCCACTCGTAAGAAGGCCACCCGCAAGAAGGCCACTCGTAAGAAGGCCACTCGCAAGAAGGCCCGTAAGAAGGCCACCCGCAAGAAGGCCACTCGTAAGAAGGCCACTCGCAAGAAGGCCAAGAAGAAGGCCACCCGTAAGA
>JABAAC010000166.1 GCA_014238965.1 Phycisphaerales bacterium
CGCTTCTTGACCAAGTCACGCGCCACATCCATGGGAACAACCAAGGTGCGTTCGCCGGCCAACACGCCATCTGCATCCGTCCACTGCTCCCAGTGTGGGGTTTGCTCAAGCGCGAAGCGTCGTTCCTCACGCATCAGTTCGCTCTCCTGTGATCGGATGGACACAACCTTGTGTTGAACTTCACGACGTTCGGCTGCATAGAACAGCGCGATGGATGCCAGCACGACCGACAACAGCAGGATGGCACTTGCAATAGCCACTAGCCAGGTTGGTCCGGCGGAGGGGTCTTCGGTGTCGCCCGCGAGGGGTACATGGATGTCTTCGGGGGAGTGTGTCATCAGAAGTTCTCGAAGGCCAGTGCCTCGGGAAGGCGTGGGTCATGGGTCGGTGCCAAGGCGGCACGGCCCAGATACAGGAATGTCCCGGCCACGACCAGGCCAAGCATGCCCAGCAGCGCGGTGAGGTTCAATACAGATGGATTCCAACCCAAAGGCAAGGTGCCCTGTGCTGCTTGCGTCGCAAGTTGATCCCAACTAGTCGCATGCTCCAGAGCCGCTTCAGGGACCGATGGCATGACAAGCCAGTAGATGTCTACCAGGAACATCAACACCATCCACGATGCGATCATGGCCAGTGAGCCGCGCCATCGCTTCGTCCAGCGGGTGACCAGCATCACAAAGGGCAGCGCAAAGTGCCCGGCGATAAGAAGCCACGACACGTAAGTCCACGCGCCGAGTTGACGCGGGATAAACCACGCGGTCTCGATAGGAATGTTCGCGTACCAAATGAGCATGTACTGGCTGTAGCCGATGTAGGCCCAGAAGACCACGCCAAAGGCGAAGAGCAGTTTACCTAGGTCATGGAAGTGTTCTTGGGTAAAGACGCTTCCCCCACGACCTGTCGCCCGCAAGAACACCAGCAGCAGAATGATGCTTGAGTAGAACCCGGTGCAGCACACGGTAAACCAGTACACACCGAACATCGTCGAGAACCACTTGGGCTGAATCGCCATGATCCAGTCGATGGATGCAAATGTTTGAGTAATGGCGTACACAATGACACCGATTGGCGCCCACCATTGCATGGTCAGGGTTCGGCGAACATCGCCGTCTCGATCTTGAGCGAGGCTCTGCCGTCGATAGAAGGCTGCGAGAAGCGCCCACGAGGCAAGGTAAACGATAGCCCTGATCGACCAGAACGTGGCATTGAGATAGCTCATCTTGCCCGCGAGCACATGGTCGGCACGCATGTAATCGGTATCGCACCACTCAAACAGAATGGTCCCATGCCCGGACCACACCAGCACGAGAATCGGCACGAACAGAATCCACAGCCATTGCAAATTGGCGGCCATTGCTTCGGCAGGACGTCTCACCGTCACCGACCAGCCGGCTTTGGTGATGTGCTGCAACATGACAAAGAACAACGCGCCCAGACAAATGCCGCACGCTGCCATGAACGCAAACAGATAGGACTTCCAAAAGATTGCCGAACCGGAGACACCATCGATTCCAAGCGTTGCCCCAAGGCAGCCCAGTCCCACGATCAGACCGGCGACCATCATGGCCGGGCCCAAACCGCCTAGGCGATTGTCGTTTCGAATTCCGTCAGCGGCCATCATGAGGCGCCTCCATCATCGAGGTTGTGACTCACCACCGGAAGTGACTCTGAACCGGGCACCGCATCGGCGGGCGCATTGCGTCCGACTTGAAGTGCGTACACCCAGGAAACGATCGCCCAGCGATCCGCAGGGGGAATTTGGGATGCGTAGCCAGCCATGTTGCCAAAGCCGTTGGAAATGGTCTGGAAGAGTCGCCCAGGAGCAAGGTCGGCCATGTCAGCCTGATGCAGGTTGCGCGGCTGAACCCACACGGTGCCATTGGTACCGTTGTTGAGCAGCACCATGGCTCGCTTGTGCACCACTCCGTCACCCATGCCCGTCACGCCGTGGCATGGAAGACAGTAGATATCGTACCGCTGGCGGCCGCGGTCTAGGAGCGCATCGTTCACCGTTACCTGCGACGGGAAACTGGTGGCGTATTGCCCGTTTACCTGACCGAGCCAAAAGTGCGTGTCGTCCACCATGTCGTCGAGCGCCACAGCACCAGCCACTGGTGGACGCATCGATCGGCCATCGCGGAACAGGAGATTCTGCTGCTGCCCACGGAACTTAGGCTGGTTGTCCATGTTCTGAATGAGGTGAATCCGCGGCTTGTCGTTTGGCACAGCGCGTGCATAGAGAATGACCGCTGGGGGAATAGTCGCCAGACAGGTCATCAGGATGGCTGCGTAGATGATCCAGTGCGGAATCTCCCACAACACACCTGTCAGTCGATTGTCCTTGGCTGGTCCACTCATGGGGTCTATGGCTCCAACTCGACAATTCGCTCGGGGCCGAGCGATTCAAGGAAGGACTGCGTCTCTGCACGGGTAAAGTTTGGATCTTTCGCTTCAATCACAAGAACGAACCGATCGTCGGTGATCCGCTTCATCTTGGGCGATTTGAGAACTGGGTGATACAAGCACGGAAGTTTGTTCAGTAGCAACATGAAGGCCACCGTCGTCAAAGCTGAGAACAACACCGTCAGCTCAAAGGCCACGGGCACAAAGGCCGGAGCACTGATGAGTGGCTTGCCGGACACCTCAAACTGGTACCCAACCACAGGCACGATTGCCCAGAGATTCAGTTCCAGCGAGTTGGTAAACACTTGCAGGAAGATCGCTAGGCACAACCCCGTCATGCCTGCAAAGAAGACGATTACTGGCAGAATGGTGTATTGCAGCCCCATCGCCTTGTCTAGGCCGTGCACCGGGAAGGGCACATGGCAATCGAACCAGCGGTAGCCCGCCTCTCGCACTTTTCCTGCGGCCTCGTAGATCTCGCGTGGCGAAGTGAACTGCGCTGCGAGTCCCCAAGTGCCCGCTTGATTCGGCGTCGAAGCACTCATGCGTGCGCCTCCCCATCATGATCGTCATGGTGAGCGTGTGGGTTTGCTTGCGGCATGACGCCCTTGATTTCCGAGATGGCCAGGATCGGCAGGAAGCGGATAAACAGCAAGAAGAGGGTCATGAACAACCCGAAGCTGCCAAAGAACGTGCAGACATCAACCCACGTCGGCTGGAACCAGCC
>JABAAC010000136.1 GCA_014238965.1 Phycisphaerales bacterium
AAGGAAGTCATTCGCAAGCGATGTCACGGTGATGACAAATCGCTCGAACCACATGCCAAGATTCACAAACAGAGTGATGATGAACATGGTCCACGGACTTCGACGAATGGCTTTGAACCAGAAGAGCTGTGGGCAAATCACATTGCAGGACACCATAATCCAGTACGCCCATGCATATTGGCCGAATGCACGATTGACGAAGGCAAAGGACTCGTACACCTCGCCGCTGTACCACGCGATGAAGAACTCCATGCCGTAGGCATACCCGACCATTGATCCGGTCAGCAGCACAATCTTGCACATGTTCTCCAAGTGACGCTTGGTAATAAAGTTCTCTAGGCCCCACATCTGTCTCGCTGGAATAGCCAGCGTCAACACCATCGCAAAGCCACTGAAGATGGCACCTGCGACGAAGTACGGTGGGAAGATGGTCGTATGCCAGCCCGGAAGCTGGGCAACCGCAAAGTCGAATGACACAACCGAGTGCACCGAAAGCACCAGTGGTGTAGCCAAGGCGGCCAGCAGCAGATAGGCCCGCTCATAGCGATGCCAATGTCGCATACTGCCACGCCAGCCCAGTGCAAAGAACCCGTACGCGACGGCTTTCACTTTGGTGGTTGCACGATCACGCATCGTTGCTAGATCAGGAATGAGACCGACGTACCAGAAGAGCAGCGAGACGGTGAAATAAGTCCCCACCGCAAAGACGTCCCACAACAACGGGCTTCTGAACTGCGGCCACATGTCCATTTGGTTGGGAATCGGAAACAGCCAATAGGCCAGCCACACGCGGCCGATGTGAATCCCTGGGAATAAGCCTGCGCAAATGACTGCAAAGATGGTCATCGCTTCAGCAAAACGGTTGATCGATGTCCTCCACTTCTGACGGAAGAGGAAAAGGATCGCCGAGATCAGTGTCCCGGCGTGGCCGATGCCGACCCAGAACACGAAGTTCACAATTGGGAAACCCCACATCGCGGGGTTGTTATTGCCCCAGACGCCCACGCCAGTAACGATGAGATACCCAACGAGTGACATGAGCATCATCAGCAGCGCCACGCTGGTCACAAAACATATGTACCACGCGCGAGGTGGACGCTTCGCTTCGTTACAGCGAAGAATCTCCGCGGTCACCGTGTCAAACTGTTCGTGCCCAAGCACGAGGGGCGGCCGCTGTTGCGGATCGTCGCTCAGACAGTCGACCGGGGTGTCGATGGGCAACGTGCTCATCCGTGATGGTCCTCATCGGCGTGGCCATGCCCGCCTTGATCATCATGACCGTTGTGACTGCCATGGGACTGGAAGTCCTCTGGGAATCGCTCCCCCTCGGCGGGATTGGTAATCCTTGCCATGTAGAGGTTGCGAGGCTTGATGTTGAGTTCGCCCAGCAGGGCATAAGACAAGTGGTTGCGGTGCATCCGCGAAACCTTCGAGTCATGGTCCATCAGATCTCCAAACACGATCGCATCTGTCGGACAGGTCTGCGCACAGGCGGGCACAATGGTGCCATCTGGAATGGACACTCGCTTACTGCGTGCTTTCTCGGCAGACGGAAGTTTGACCCACTTGTTTCGAGCGTCAATCTTCGCCGCTTCGATTCGCTGCGTGCACCAAGTGCACTTCTCCATCACACCACGCATTCGCACCGTGACTTCCGGGTTGAACTGCATGCGTCGCAGAGGGTCGCCGCCGCTCTGCTGCTTGACGTAGTAATCCGGCTGCACCTGCAACATGCCCGTCGTGCGAAGTGGATCACGTCGGAAGTAATCAAAGAAGTTGAACCGCCGCACTTTGTATGGGCAGTTGTTCGAGCAGTACCGCGTACCAACGCAGCGGTTGTAGACCATGGAATTGAGTCCATCGGTGGTATGTACCGTCGCGGCAACCGGGCACACTTGCTCGCACGGTGCATTTTCACAGTGCTGACAAGCCATGGGCTGCATCGCGATACTTGCAGGCTGGCGTGTGTCCCAGCCGTCACCATCCTTACGGAAGCGGTAGTAACGGTCGATCCGCAACCAATGCATTTCTCGGCCCATGCGGACCTGGTCTTTGCCAACGATGGGAATGTTGTTTTCGGCCTGACAAGCAATCACACACGCACTGCAGCCAGTGCACTTGGACAGGTCCGTGGCCATACCCCAGCGATAGTTGGCCCCTTCGAACTGCGTTTCTTCGAAAAGAGACAAGCTGCTGATGACATGGCTTCGATCGCGGGCAAAGTCCGGATGTTCGCGGAATGAGTCCACCGAAGCCTCCCGGAAGATCAGCGGCATACGCGCCTGCGTGCCCTGACCGCCGACAGTATCGATGGCGTAGTGGTCCTGCGTCGTGATGAGTTCTTCGGTGCCGCCTGTGGGCGTAATCGTTCCGTCGCTGGCCGTCCAGAGTGACTCGGACGTGCGAATCGGATAGGCATTGAAGCCCGCGCCGCTAGCGACCTGACCGGGCCAATCCCGACCGTAGCCAAGCGTGACGGTTGCAGTGTGTTCGCATTGGCCTGGCTGCACGAGCACTGGACCTTCGACACTGCGACTGCCCACCGTCACCCGCACGACATCGCCGCTGGCTACACCCAGAGTGTCCGCCGTCGCTTCACCGATCAACACGGCGTTGTCCCACGTAAGTTTGGTGATTGGATCAGGGAGTTCCTGCATCCAACCGTTGTTGCTCATTCGGCCCCCAAGCAGATTGCCCGCGGAGAACTGCACTTCGATGCCATCCGTTGATGTCTTAGGGATAGCTGCGATCGCTGCATTGACCTTCTGGATATCAACCCGAGGCGTTTCCACCGTCATGGCGACACCGGTGATGACGCCATCATGTAGCGAGCGACGCCAAGGACCGCTGAACGGAGGTGTTTGATCCGCTGGCGTCATTGGTTGACCGGTGAGTTCTTGGAAGGTGCGGCGGACGATGTCAAATCCCGCGGTGGTCTGTTCGCCAGCAAGAATGGCCAGTAACTCAATATCGCTGCGTCCGCCCCAGAGTGGTTGAATCAGCGGCTGCCGGATGGAACGTATGCCACCCCAACTGGTCCCATCACCCCATGCTTCCAACCCA
>JABAAC010000167.1 GCA_014238965.1 Phycisphaerales bacterium
TGGTGGGTTGTTATTGAAGAGGTCAGCCTGCCATTGTTCGCCCTCAAGCGTGCTCGCAAGCGATGCCACAACATCATCAAGCAAATCGCACGGATCCTGATCGGGCAAGGCACGAATGCCAATGCGTACCGAGGCTTGATCCGGAATGACATTCCACGCGTTGCCCCCTTCAAGGCCCACTGGCGCGATGACCGGGTGCGGGACCGGCACCAGTGCCCCGCTGGGCGTTCGATCATCCGCCCATCGTTGGGCAATTGCGCCAATTGTGCCCAGCACGCGTTCAATGGGCGCAATGGCGTTGTGGCCACTTTTGGGGGTGCCGGTGTGTCCTGTTTCACCGTGCACGGTAATGGTCGCCTTGAGATGACCCGTGTGCGACCCCACGACCTCTCCCGAGGTGGGCTCACCAATGACACAAGCCTGGGGCAGCCTTCGCCCTTGGGGCCAGGTATCCACGAGGGCTGCCGCGCCAAGCGCGCCGAGTTCTTCATCGCCGAGCAAGAGCACGGCAAGGGGCTTGTCAACGGCGGCCCCGCGGATCAGTTCCACCGCCATCGCACAGAACACCGTCATATCGCACGACCCACGGCCATACCAACGGCCTTCACGCTCGGTAAGTTCAAGAGGATTGCCTGTCCACCCCTGGCCAGGTGGCACAGTGTCGAGGTGCCCACAGAGCATGAGTCCTTCTGGCCCATCACCGCCTCGACCCAGCAGAAGGCTTGGACGATCATCGCCAGAGCCTGGAAGTCGCTCAACGGTCACCCCAGCATCGGCGACATGCGCCTCGATGCGGTCATGTGATGCCACCAACGAGCGACCACTGGTGGTATCGATCGCCACAAGGTCGCGGGCGAGGCCAAAGAGGCGTTGCAGATCAAGCATTGGCGTGCAGGATACGTCCCCCACTAGCATGGCGGGATGCCCAACAAGAAGACCCCCATTACACCTGCAGATCTGACCCGCCTGGTAACCCCATTCGACCCTTGCTTGTCACCCCAGGGTGACCTCGTGACGTATAGCCGCAAGCATATTGATGGCAACACGACCAAGGTCAATGTCTGGTGCGTCAGCAGTTCTGGCGGGCGTTCCAGACGCCTGACCAACGGCGACAAAGACAGCCACGCGAGATTTTCGCCCGACGGTGCCTCCATCGCCTTTCTTTCATATCGCGATAAAGAGCGGCCCCAAATTCGGTTGTTGGATCGTGAAGGTGGAGAGTCCACTGCGATCACCACATTGCCTGCAGGAACGCTTTCGAGTTTCAAATGGGCGCCAGACGGCAAGTCCATTGCTTTTGCTTGGCGGGCCGCCGATGCACATCGCACTGAGTCGGCCGCCAAGAAACGCCAGGCTGACAAACTCAGTGAGCCACCGCGGGTTATCACAACACCTTGGTATCGCCTCGATGGTGATGGCTACTTTGAACAGCGTCGTTTCGTGCTCAAGATCGTCGATGTTGAAACTGGCACCGTACGCACGCTATGGAACAAAGACTCGCTTGGCTGGTTTAGCTATGACTGGTCGCCCAACAGCCAAACCATTGCATTGAACACCATGCGCGGCAAACGCGCCATGTTTGACTCAAACACCGAGTTGCTGCTGCTCAACGTCAAGAGTGGAAAGACCAAAGCATTGCCGGGCATTCCAGATGGCCCAAAGACCGGCATTGCCTACTCGCCATGTGGGAAGTATCTCGCCTGGGCTGGACGCCAGGGCAAAGACGGGTGGTACTCCACCGAGAACCTCGAGTTGTATGTGTGCGACGCTGCCAAAGGCAAGGCAACGTCACTTTCAAACAAGACCGACTTGTGCCTCTTGGCGGCCACACTAGGTGACTCAAGCGAAGTGTCCTTTGAACCAAACCTGAAATGGACGCCCGATTCCAAGTCATTGTTGGTGCGAATTGGCCATCATGGCACCGTTCAGACCATGCGATTTGCCCGAAGCGGCCGAGGCGCCCCCGTGGCGATGACGAGTGGTTCCAAAGTGCACGACCACACGAATATTGCCGCAGGATCGATGGCCATGATGATCGAGTCGGCCACGCGACCTGGCGAAGTACACATCATGTCGATCAAGGGCGGTTCGCCAAAACGGTTAACCCATTGCAATGATGCCCTTTTGAAGCAACGGCTCGTTGCCAAGCCCTCCTCACACTGGATCACAACACCCCAAGGCACCAAGGTGCACGTGTGGATGTTGACGCCCCCGAAACTCAAGAATGCTCGCCGCCGCCCGGGCGTGCTGCAGGTGCATGGCGGCCCCCACGGCCAATATGGCTGCATGTTCTTCCACGAATTCCAGTGCCAAGCGGGCGATGGGCATGTTGTGGTGTATTCCAATCCACGTGGATCCAAGGGCTATGGACGCGACCACTGTGCGTCAATCAGAGGCGCATGGGGCACCACTGATTGGATCGATATTCGCGCAGTTGCCAACTGGATGATGACCCGCCCGGAGATCAACGCCAAGCGAATGGCGATCATGGGCGGTTCCTATGGCGGCTACATGACGAATTGGGCCATCGGCCACACAAACGACTTCGCATGTGCGATCACTGATCGATGCGTCTCAAACATGGTCTCCATGGCTGGCAACAGTGATTACATGGAGAAGCCGTGGCACTACTTTGATGGCAACTTCTGGGATGCCCCTGAAGCGCGCTGGAAAAGCAGCCCAATCCGCTTCGCGGGCAAATGGAAGACACCAACGCTTGTCATTCATAGCGAGGGTGACTTGAGATGCAACATTGAGCAGGCCGAACAGGTCTATGCCGCACTGCAGATTCGCAACATACCCAGCCGATTCGTTCGCTATCCACGAAGCACAAGCCATGGTCTCAGCCGTGGCGGCCCCGCTGACCTGCGACAACATCGACTGGGCGAGATTCTTGACTGGCTCGCAAAGTACTTAAAACGATGAACCTTCAACAAGACATCTTGATCGGCATGGTGCATGTCGGGGCGTTGCCTGGCACCCCCGGAGGCGGCGAATCGGTTGCAGCAATTGCGGATCGGGCCGTGTCAGAAGCGATGCTGCTAGACAACGCGGGCTTTGACGCCATCTTGCTGGAGAACATGCACGACGTGCCCTATCTGCTGCGCGACGTAGGTCCTGAAATCGTGGCAGGCATGACGGCGGCCGTTGCAGCTGTCATTGCTGCAGTACAAGTTCCCGTGGGCGTACAGATCTTAGCGGGCGCAAATCGTGCGGCACTGGCTGTTGCCCATGCATGTGGTGCCTCATTCATTCGAGCCGAAGGCTTCAGTTATGCCACGGTTGCGGACGAAGGCTTGCTCAGCGAAGCTGACGCGGGCCCATTACTGCGAGAACGCACAAGGCTAGGTGCCTCTGTTTCAGTCTGGGCTGATGTCCAAAAAAAGCACAGTGCTCACGCTTTGACCGGCGACCTTACCATCGTTGACCTTGCTCGCGGCGCAGCCTTCATGGGCGCCGAGGCAATCATCTTGACTGGCGCGGCCACAGGCAAGCGTGCCGACATGGATCAAGTGCAGCGCGTGCGAGATGCTATTGACGTTCCAGTACTCGTTGGCAGTGGTGTTGATGCCAACACGGTGAAGCCGACCCTTGCCGCTGCACACGGCGTGATTGTCGGCTCGGCACTCAAGGTCGATGGGCACTGGGCCAACACGCACGATCCAGTCGCGGTAAAGCGCTTCGTCGACGCTGCACGCTGTTGACACGAGACGCGTGCCACTCACAGCGCCCCAATGAGCGACTGCACCTTGGGCATTTGCAATAAGCCAATCCAAAACGTGAGGCTCACTGCGATGTAGAAACCCTTGTAGATAGGGTTGTGCATGGTGCGCCACATTTTGCAAAAGCTCTCCCAGTGCTCATGCCAGGCAAATGGCAAGGGCACGGTGACTATCTTCCAAAGGTCGAACCCATCCTCATAGTCGTATCCTGTTCGCGTCCATCCCCCGATGATCGCCGCCAATCCAGGAACGATGACCCGAAATCCTGGGTCGTCCGTTTCTCGGGCAACCTCATTAGAAATCAGGATCAGGACCATTGTCCAAATAGTCATGGACACCGTCATCAAGATAAGTGGACGCTGCCACTTTTGTCTCGCAGCACGACGCTGCTTCGCTTCGTGCCGCCTCTGCTCTGCGTCACTACGTGCTGCCCGTATCACACAACGGCACTTCAGACCAACCCACTTTTTCCCCCCACACAAAGGGCATGGTTCAAGTTGCGCCATGGCCCATCTACTCTTGTCCCTTGAGTTTCCTCAAATTGCCAATCAACCGATCAAGATGCGATGTTTCATGCGCCGCTGAAATCTGCACGCGAATGCGAGCTGCGCCCTCAGGCACGACGGGGTAGCCAAAACCGATGGCAAATGTGCCCATGTCGAGCAGTTCGTTACTCATGGCAATCGCAGTCGCCGTCTCGCCGACAATGATCGGGCAAATGGCAGTTGGACTTTCAAGCACATCAAACCCGACCTCTGCAATGCCCTTTCTCGCGTACCCGACGTTCGCGTGGAGTTTCGCGACGCGAGATGCATCCGCGTCAAGCACTTCAATTGCCTTGCGAGCCGAGCACGCGACCGTTGTGGGCAATGCGTTAGAGAACAACGTGGGGCGGCCTCGCTGCACGATCATGTCGATGGCAGCCTTCGATCCCGCCACATAGCCGCCTGCTCCCCCGCCAAGCGCTTTGCCCAGCGTGCCCGTAAATAAGTCGACCTGATCCCCCCGCATGCCCCAGTGCTCATGCGTTCCGCGGCCGGATTTGCCCAGCACACCAGTTCCATGTGAATCATCCACGATGAGCAGCGCGCCAAACTCGTCGCACAACGCACGAAGTGCTGGCAGATCGGCAATGTCGCCTTCCATCGAAAACACACCATCAGTGACTAGAAAAATAACGCCGTCAAATGTTGGGTCATCTCGAAGCGCATGAAGCTTCTCTCGGACATTGTCCATATCAGAGTGCTTGTAGATGGCCTTTCGAACACCCTTCTTGATGACACCGGCTAGTCGCATGCCATCGATAATGCACGCGTGGTTTAACTCATCGCTCACGATGCAGTCACCAGGCTCGCACAGCGTTGGAAAGAGCGCCTCACTTGCCGTCCAGCATGACACAAAGGTATAGCTCGCCTCCACGCCAAGAAAACGTGCAATGGTTTCCTCAAGCTGCTCATGCGCTTGGAAAGTGCCGCAAATGAAGCGAACCGATGCGGTTCCTGCACCATACGTCCGCAGTCCCTCAATGCCCGCTTGCACAACCTCGGGGTGGTTCGCTAGGCCGAGGTAATTGTTGGAGCAAAAACAGTCGACTTCGCCCCGCCCTCGCAATGTAATGGTTGGGCCCATTGGCCCCTCGATCATCTGCAAATGCTTGAGCTGACCATTGGCTGTAAGTTCGTCAAGTGTGCCCTGCGTGCGGCTGAGAAAATCGGCACTGGTGTGCGTGGTGCTCATAACCTTGCGTTCCTTCTCATGTGGAGGCGTACTGCCGCCGAACCGACGGCACGATGTAGTGTTCGAGTGCCTGCTCAAGTGTCCAGCGTGGGGCGTAGCCCCAGTCCCGCATGGCGGCGGTGACATCGACATCATCGGGCCAGGTGTCAACCATTGCCTGGCGACCTGCATGTGGTGTATACGTCACCTGCAGATTGGGAAAATGTGGTCGCAGCGCTGCTTCCAGTTCGCCAGCTGACGCTGAAAAGCTCGAAACGTTGTACACACAGCCTGGTAGCGCAGGCGCCTCGAGCAGCCCAAGCATGGCGTCAACGCATTCGGGCATGGTCATCCAGGGAATGCGGGTCTCTTCCCGTACGAAACACTCATAAGGCTGCCCGGCCGCAGCTGCATGAATCATCTCTGGCACGAAGTCACTTGTGCCGCCAGTGGGCTTTGTCTCAGCAGCAATCACACCCGGTAGTCGTAAGCAGCGGAAATCTATGGGCGGGGGCCCCTCGCTGGTAAGTGATCGATAGTGCCGGCCGTAATACCGCCCGAGTGATTCGCAGTACAACTTGTTCGCGCCATACATGGTCACGGGCCGCAAGCACTCATCGAGACCGACCTTGCCGCCGAGCGACTTTTCCTGCTCGGACAATCCATAGACCGCAATACTGCTCGGCACGGTGAACTTCACGACACGACTGAATGACTGTGCCTGCTCTGCAGCGACACGAAGCAAGTTGAAGGTGCCATCAACATTGACTTCATGGGCCCTTTCAGGAACATGCTCGGCACGCGTGGACAAGAGCGCCGCTAAGTGCACGATCTCCGTCACTTCATGCAACGTCACGATGTGGTCGATAAAGCTGCGATCGCAAATATCACCAAGATGCAGGTCATCGAGATTCGCCCGAATGGCCTTGCCCGGGTCGCGAAGATCGACGGCAATCACATGCACGTCCGGATCCTTCGCGAAAGCGCTGACCAAGCCGTGGCCAATCTCTCCTGCAGCTCCCGTCACCAAAATACGTCTACTTGGCGTGCTCATAGCAACCCATAGTAGCCCCGACCTATCATCAGCGGATGCCTGCCCTTGCCACTGCCGACGAATGTCTCGCCCACACCCTCCAGGGGTTTCGCGATCTCGTTGGCGCCCGCCAATGCGCTGCCCCAGCGGCCACAACGCTCTGGCGATCATTCATGGTTCATGGCAAACACGCGGACGTTTCGCCCGACAATCGCGAGGTGGCCGAAGTACTCGGAGATGGCAACACCCGTAAATTCGTACTTCGACACACGGACGGTGCAAAAACTGAATCGGTCCTGCTGCCTCTTGTGGGCAAAACGGGGCGGCTACGCACCACGCTTTGCGTGTCGAGCCAGGTGGGCTGTGCCATGGGGTGTACATTTTGCGCCACTGGAACGATGGGCCGCATACGCAACCTGACGACCGCGGAAATTCTCGCACAATGGCATCACGCCGTGCACACGCTTGAGGCAAGAGTTACCAACATCGTATTTATGGGCATGGGGGAACCCATGGACAATTTCGACGCGGTCCTTGCCGCGCTGGGCGTGCTTACCGATGGTGCAGGCCCTGCAATTAGCGCTCGACACATCGGCATCTCTACGGTTGGCCATGTCGATGGCATTCGCGCACTTACCCTCGCCATGGCCAAGGGCGGTCTTCGCTCGCTACGACTGGCCGTATCGATCAACGGCCCGAATGATGATGTCCGCGGCGAGTTGATGCCAATCACTCGCAGGTGGGGCCTTGATGATGTGGTCGATGCACTTGATGGCTGGATCGATGCTGGCGGGCGTCCCGTGTTACTCGAGTGGGTGTTGATTCCAGGCGTCACAGATGACCCCACATATGCAACTGAACTGGCAGCGCGCTTCGGGCATCTTCCCTGCCGCGTGAATGTAATCCCCTACAACCCCATCGAGGGCCGCGACTGGCCCGTGCCAGATGAAGTCACGATTGATCGATTCATGAGGGCTGTCCGTGATACTGGGTTGCGGGTGCATCGACGCGCCACGCTGGGACGCCATGATGCTGCAGCGTGCGGGCAACTTGTTACGGCGTCTCGATCGTCATCGACTCGGTAATTGGCAACGATAGTTGTGCCGTTCCTGGTGGACGTGCCGTTAAGCGGGACTGCCTTGTGGCCTTACGGCGACGAGCACCCGCCTGCGCAGCGGCAAGTTGGTCTTCGGGAATGATCAATTCGAGTTCATCAAGCGCTATTCGCCGCGCCCCTCGCAGCCGTCCATTGAGTCGATGGGTTTCAGACAGTGGCCAATCGGCATCAGGTTCAAAGCCCACCAGCGCCGCGCCATGCCCGAATAGTCGTGCCAATAGTCGGTGCTCTTGTGGGCGAAAACGGCGGCGTATGATTGACTCCCCGGCCTGCTGCACGAGATGCGCTTGCACCGCTGCCCGTCGACTTCGATGCCGTGCCCACGCTACTTCGATTTGAACCCGAGTCTCAGCATCGATGGCATCCATCTCAAGTGCGGCACGGGCAAGTCGATCGGCGTCGTCAGACCTCCAAATCTCTGGATGCATGGCAATCTGCGCAGCACGCTGAAACGCATTGGTCCTTTTGGACGAACCCATGGCGTTGGCCATTGACTGGCGGACGTCCACGAGCACCTGAACAAGTTCGGCACGGGCTTTCACATTCTGCCGCTGCAGATGCAACTCTAGTCCGGGCTGCTTCCGGTGACGTGCATCAAGTAGCTTGGACTCATTGCGAGCAAGGACAGCATCACGCTCGATCATCGCCTCGCCCACTTGACTCAACCAGCCCGATCGTAGATCGAGCCATCGTGGCGACTGCGCTTCATGCTCCAGCGTTTGCACAAGAAGTGCGTCGAGATCCAAACGTTCCTCCGGCAAGACGGCGGGCCACGGTGATCTCGCTAGGGCCGCTGCTGCCATGGCAGTCGCCCATCGCTCGCGCTGAGGGCCATCAAGAAGCACTTCGATGTCTTGCAGGATGGCCATTTGTGAGGCCGCCCGTTGCATCCTCCAGGCCTCCATTGTCTCTGCCGCATCTGACGGTGTCGTCTCGACACCATCGAGCCGTTGAAGATACTCCCCAACGATGGACCGCATAAACGCTTGGCCTTCCGCGGAAGTGGCCGGTGCGCTTGCGGGATCCCAAGCATTTGCCCATCGAGAGCGAAGCATGTCCAACTCGTCTCGTGAATCAGCGTGGGCTTGCACCAAGTCTGCATGAACCGCCTCTAGAGCGATCTGATCTTGCTCCAACTGGTCACGGAGCAGTGCGTGCACTGCAGCTGTTTGTGCATCATCCAATGCAAGGTAGGCCTCAATGCGAGGCAGATCAGTCTCCAGCAGCGATGGACGTAGCTGAGGGCTGGAAAGCCACTGAGCTGGAGCGAACCCCATGATGGGCAAAGACACCACGATCATGGCCAACAAAGCAAATGGGCGACGACTGTTTGAGCGTATGGTCATTCGACAAATCCAACGTACAACGTGGCTAATTGATGCACGTCGACTCCATGCTCTAGTGTATGCCCCTTCCATGAAGACCGATGTACTGGTAGTTGGTGCCGGGCCAGTTGGCCTAGAGGTGGCTGCGACGGCGTCAGCCAAGGGGCTTGATGTCCAAGTTGTGGATGCCGGCGTGATTGGGCAAACCATCATGAGCCAGTTCCCCACGGCGACAAGGTTCTTCTCATCACCAGAGCGACTGGAGATTGCAGGCATTGCCATGCCATGCTCTGCAGAAGAGAAACCGACCGGCGAAGACTATCTCGGCTACCTGCGAAGTGTCGTTCAGACACTGCATTTACCAGTGCGGACATTTGAACGTGTTGTCGATTGCCGCGGCCAGGCAGGATCGTTCGAGGTGGACACCCAGAATCAAGTTGGACTTATTCGAACATGGCGTACGAAGCATGTCGTGCTCGCGACCGGCGGCACGCAGCACAGTCGAACGCTTGGCGTCCAAGGCGAAGATCTCGGCCACGTAAGCCGACTGCTGGGCAACCCACATCGGTTCTTTGGACGCAATGTGTTGGTTGTAGGTGGACGCAACAGCGCCATTGAATCCGCGCTGCGCATCTTCCGCGCTGGCGGCAAGGCATGGCTTAGCTATCGCGGCGAGGCCATACACGAACGCGTCAAGTATTGGCTTCGACCAGAAGTAGAGGCACTCATGGAAGAAGGTAAGATTGTGAATCGCCTCAGCACGTTAGTCCAACGGATTACACCTGAATGTGTTGATCTCCTGCACACCAGCACCGGCAAGGTCGAATCGCTAGTCGTCGACGATGTGCTGTTGCAATTGGGCTTTGAGCAAGACTCAAGCATACTCAAGCGATTTGGCGTTGATGTCGATAGCGACACACAGCAACCAACGTTTAACCGCGACACCATGGAGTCAAATGTGCCTGGTGTCTATGTGGCTGGAACAGCCACTGCTGGAACCCAAAAGCGATTCAAGGTGTATATCGAAACAAGTCATGTGCATGCGAGCCGAATTGTCGCGGCAATGACTGGAAATGATGTGCCCCAAACGCCGCAGCCGCGATTACTGCCAGAGAGTTGATGGTGCTGGCCATTGGCTACCCAATACCCTCGTGCATCCGAATCGATGACCAGAGACTTTTCACGTTAACAAGCGCAGCATCGATGCGGACACGTCGATTGTTACGCCAATGACGAGGCAGCGCGTCAGCAGCGCGTTGCAAACGGTGCACTTTGCCCGCATCAATTCGATCCATTGTTGGCCATCTCCCGCGTGAGGATTTAACCTCAATGACGGAAATCATCTCCCTGCAGGGAGAGAGTGCGACGATGTCGAGCTCGTCATACCCAAGACGGAGATTACAAGCAAGAATGCGCCATCTGCGAAGGCGAAGCCGCCATGCAACAGCACGCTCTCCACGCCGACCCGTCGACATCACGGCGGAGGGAATCGAGTCGCCGCAATAGCCAATGCGCGTCTGTGCATGAGCGAGAGTTCGTCATAGATGCCACGCTGCAGAACGTCGTTGATAAACTCGGTTTGCGCCTGGGCTATGGCCCGTCCGTAGAGCTCTTGTTGCAATTGCTGCTGGACATCCGGGTCATACAGGCCGCGCTGTAAGGCCTGCGAACGCTCGAGCAAACTGAACCACATCGTCCAGGTCCCTCGCTCCAGTGGCGGGGAGACGCCCCCAACTGCCAGCTTTTCTAGCACGGGCTTATAGGCGTCCGCAATCTCGAGCCCTTTGATGCCCGTTGCTGGAAGTACGAATCGCTCCCACTCTCCGCGGTTTGCCATGCCGGCATTTGCAGCGACGTCGGAGAATGACTCACCCGCATCGAGACGCTGCTGAACAGCCATGATTGTTTCGACCGCTGCCGTACGAAGGCGAATACGGCCGACCAGTATCTCCGCAGGAGGACGAAACTCACCCGTTCGTTTCTCGTACTCACGTTCCACATCATGCCAAGAGACAACAGCGTTCGGGCGAACGCGCTCATTCATCAATGTCTCAATGAGCACCCGCTCCTCCTGTAACCGGAGGTACTCCTCGATCGTGCGACCCTCTTCAGCCATGACTTCCTGCTCGGCGCGGCTTTGCACGCCACCACTTTTGCCTACGAGGTCTTGTTCAATCGTGCGCATGAAGGCGAGCAAGCCATGCTGCTGCTGCTGCGTCATCGATGCACGCGCTTCGGCGAGGAAGAGTTCATTCAGCACGACTTCTTGGAGCCGTTGCATGACCAATCGTTCCATAACGGGCTGAAACTGTTGCCACGCCATGCGTTCGTATTCAGCGCGCAACTGGTCAGCAAGCGGGCCGAGGACTTCGTCGGCATAGACCGGACGACCATTGACTTGGCCGATGAGGCTATCCACAACGACTGGCTGACCCGGCCGCGCTTCGATGTCAAAGTAGGCCTCGAGCGATTGAGACTCCAGCGAAACGGGATCGACGGGCTCCGGCGGAGTCAGCCCCGCCGCTTCAAGGGCAGCAGCAGCTGCTTGGGCATCGGGAATAGGCACACTGACAAGAGCCGGATCGCTGAAGTCCGCCAACGACATCATGCGTGGTTGCCCCAACGATTGGCCGCTGCACCCGGGCAGAGCTGCTGCCAAGGCGATGGCGAAAGTCGTGATCAACGCATGGAATGCCTGTCTCATGAGCAAACGGATGCTACCACTACGGGGCACCTATACTTCTAGGTCGGGCCAAAGAGCCCTCTGGCATCAGGAGACGCACATGACACATGAACCAACAAATGACGCTGCCCACGCAGGGACACCTTCAATCCAGATCGATGATGACTGGAAAGCTGAGGCGCAAGCTGACAAGGCCAAACTGGCACAGCAAGAGCAAGCTGCTGGCGATGCCGGAGGCGAGACTGGCGGCAAAGGTCCCAATGCGTTGCCCCCCGCAGACTTCAAGGGCCTCGTTGGCGTGCTTGCATCGCAGGCAGTCATGGGACTAGGGGCCATGCCTGATCCAAAGGGCCGTGGCGTAATGATCGACCTAGATGGCGCCAAGTTCGCCATTGATCTGCTGGCGGTCATAGAGGAAAAGACAGCTGGCAATCTCACCGATGAGGAATCAGCGGAAATCAGCGGCGTGGTTGTTGAGTTGCGTTCACGGTTTGTGCAAGTGACTCAACTGCTCGCTGAGCAGATGCAAGGTGGTGGAGCGGCAGGCGTTCCTGGCGAGATCGGCTCGGGAGCCCCCACTGGTTCCTCCCCAGGCGGCGGTGCCTCTAAAATCATCATGCCTGACTAAGGGCCGACCACTGACGTGCCCACGGATGCAGGTTCCAGACCCCACAATGCACCCATTCGTTCGCCCGCGTCAATCATCGTTTCATTTCCGGCTTTTCCGGACACGTCCCCGGCCATACCCCATGTTGTTGTCGCTGCTGCTGAGCGATCGTTTGTAGGTCACGCCACATCGTCGACGCACAATGAAATGTTCACAGAAGTTCTCCAGCCCGAGATTCGGACAATGATTATGGCTTGATAGGATGCAACATCAAGAGCTCTCGCTCTAGGATTGCCTCTCATGAAGTCTATCTACCGCCGACGTACCGGATTCTTTACGGAACGCCACCGCAAAACACATCATGGGGCATGTCGCATGACTGCAGCTGCCTTCCAAGCAATAGGAGGCATGCCCGAACGTGTCTTGGATGTCGGCTGCGGCGTGGGCACCTTTCTGCAAGTGTGCCAGACCAGTGGCGTCGCCTCTGTAAGGGGACTCGAAGGCCACTGGCTTGATCCTGAGGATCTGGTCATCGATCGCTCGGACCTAACGCATCATGATCTTCGCGACCCACTACCCCAACTTGGACAGTTTGATCTTGCCATTAGCCTAGAAGTTGCAGAGCACCTGCCCGCATCACGAGCAAACACCTTCATCGAAGATTTGTGCATGCGGGCACCTGCTGTCATGTTCAGCGCAGCCATCCCACTTCAGGGCGGCGTGGGCCATCTCAACGAGCGGTGGCCAAGTTGGTGGGCAAAGCTGTTCGCGGCACACAACTTCGCCGCCATTGACTGCATCCGACCATTGATCTGGAGCGACAACGACGTCGCGACTTGGTATCGCCAGAACACTGTGCTGTTTATGCGGCGAGATCATCCGCATATCGGCTCGGTCTCTGTGGTTGAAGATCGAGGCGAGCTTGATCTAGTGCATCCGTTGATGTACCTCGACAAGGTGCCCGGCAATGACATTCGCCGAGCCACCAAGTCGCTCACCCGAGCAACACGACGGACCATTCGAGCCGCCCTACGCCGCGCCATGGGACATGGCGATTCAATTCCCCCAGCCGCGGCGCCCCCACACAGCGACGCTCCCTGATCACATGGCTACATTGGGCGGCTCACTGAAGTCCAATCGTATGGCGCACAACTTGGCCGAACTCCAGTGAATGGACATTGGAGTTACAGCAGCCAAATGTTGATGAGCATGGCAGCCGTTGCTGCCAAGGCTAGTGTCTGCAGTACAAGCAACCAACGCGGCAGCAGCAACAGCCAAGCGATGGGCAACGCGATAGACCACACCAACAAATAGCGGTCAAACACGAACCCCCGAGTCATGGCATACAGCAGCCAGCCCGCGCCAAGAGTGAACGCCTGCACTCGGAGCATGACCCCGGCTAAGCCCGTCAATCGCCAACGATGTGAAAGGGCTACCAATGCGCCAAGTCCGCCAAGCCCCACAACACATGCAATGCCAACAAGAAGGCCTCGCAGCACGCCTTCTCCGGCCACCAGAAGCGTCAGTGAAGCGACCAGCCCCTGAAAGCGATCTTGTGTTTGATCGAGCACCAGCGTGCTGGGCACGGACATATCCGGCATGGCCACCACGGCCAGCACTAGGCCAACACATACACCCGCCGGCGGCAGCCAGCCCAAGGGTTCTCGCCTCCATCGAACAATCCACGCCACCAGAAAGACGCCCAAGGGCAACGCCATGGCAGCACCGAGATACGTCAAGCTGTCCAACCGAAAGCCAAAGCCGTGCAGATTCTGGAAGTCACTGCTCACAACCCCACCCCAGCGAGCCCACAAGGGCAATCTTGCCAATCCCGCTACCAGCGACGCAACCCACCACGGCCAACTGCGAAGATCCTGTCGCTGCCAGGCCACCACGCACACTGCTGGGGCAAATGCGATCGCGTGTATTCGACTGTGCAGCAACACCGCCAAGAGCACTCCATACAACACTGGCCCAGCCAATGGATGAAGCGTTCTACGCCCATCACCCATGCCCCATACGACCACAAGCAACATCGCTAACGCCACAAGCACAAACGACACTTCGCCCATGACAATTTGGCCAAAGATGATTTGATACGGCAGCAACGCATAGAGCAAGGCAACCATGCACAGGGGCGGCCCCCGTACGCCGCACGCGCCTGCAAGCACCAAAAGCAACACGCCACCCAATACGAAGCAGAACATGGAGAAGTATCGAAGCGAGGCCAACATCTTGGGTGGCGCAGGATTGGGGCCTCCTGGAATTGGTGAGTACCACGCTTGGGCCATCATCGAGCCACGACCACCACCCTCGACGCCATCAGGCACAACCTCGTGGACATCACGAACCATCACCCAGCCCCACATCGCGTACGGCCAAACTAACGCGGGGCCCTTCGTTTCCTGAAAGTCAATTGCTGTATCCACACTCCAGCCATGACGAATGATCTCGGCTATTGGCCGCGTAATCCAACGCTCATCAAAGACTGGACCGCGATCCGCGATGCGTGTGGACAACCGAAGGGCAAGTACAACACCAACGCACAACACGACGCCCGCAAGCGCCCACAACGCACTGTTGCGCCCACCGCGCCGCTTGCCGGCACCACCTCCAACAATCATGCGTCTGCCTCGGCGAGCAGATTGACGTACGACCGATGTGGGCACTGACCATGAATCGTCGCCGCATCGCCCTGGAGCAGGTCGCCTGTGTCCTCGTCAATAATGTGCAGTCGCCAACCGGCCGACTCCAAGTCCTCTAGCAACGATGCAGGATCATCGCCGGCATCTGCCACCATCGATGGCGAGTACTCCATGAGCAACGCCGGAAGTGGATCGGGGCGACCCAGCCCACGAATGACCAGCGACTCCGCTCCTTGCACATCAATCTTGATTGCATCGGCCTTCAGCCCTCGCTCCTGAAGAAACGGCCCCATCGCAACCACGTCAACGTGCACACCGCGGCGACCACGTGGCGCACCAAGCAACCGATGATCACCGGTATTCCAAGCACTACGGTGCAATGTTGCCGAACCATTTTCAGCCGCCACGGCCGCCGGGACAACCTCCACAATGTGCCCCAGCTCATTGCGCTGAATATTCGCTTCAAGCAGTCTGCGATTGTCCGGGTCTGGCTCAAACGCCACAACTCGGCCATTGTCACCAACATGCCTCGCCGCTGGCAGTGTGAACAAACCCACGTGTGCACCAATGTCAATGAATGTGCCGCCCTTAGGCAACAGGTCCAGCAGCACTTGAAGCGATCCGGGTTCATACTGGCCCGTGCCGATGAGCTCCAATGTCACGCCGAAGTCACCAGGATGGACGTCGTAACGCAGCCCATTGAGCGTCACTTGGCTGGGCTGGCGTTTTGCTAATCGGGCAATGGCCAAACGTCGCAACGGCCCCCCGTGCTCCAACACTGGGCGAAGCATTGGAGCAAGCATCTGGCGAAGTCGGCGGAAACGGTTCTGGGCGGTCATGCGTGAGAGTCCTCGCAGAACTTCAATCGGTTCCCCGGGCCTTGATATGCCCCCTTTTTGCCACATGCGGCTCTTCTTCTTGCCCAGTACAGGCCAAAGCACGTAACCCCAGCGATCACAACAGATCTCCAATGACGACATCCCCAAGGAGCAAGCCCTCCTGCGTGAGGGCCAGCGAGTCCGCACTCCAGCGAACGAGTCCTGCTTGTATATGCCTCTCAATGGCCCTCGCTCGATTCGCTCCACGAAGCGGTGTTGCACACGCGGCATCCACCAATGCCCGTGGTACGCCCCTAAGCAGGCGCAACCCCAGCATGAGCGACTCACCGAGTTGGCCATCGAGGTCAACGTGTTCAATGTCGGTGGTCGGAGAGCATCCATCGGCGTCCAGCCATGCGCCCAATCGAGGCACATTGCGCCACCGCAGCCCACGGACATGCCCCGCTGCAGCTGGCCCCAGAGGCCACCAATTCCCGTTGGTCCAGTACACCTCGTTGTGCCGGCAGCGTTGTCCAGGCAATGCCCAATTACTGATCTCATACTGCTCAAAGCCCGCAGCGGCCAATCGCCCCTGCACACATGTGTACATATCCGCTTCGAGCGACTCGTCGACCTGCAAGACCAACCCTTTGTCACGCCGCCGCCGCAGCGGTGTGCCTGGCTCATAGACCAGCCCGTAGACACTCAGGTGAACTGGCTCTAACGCTAGGGCAGCGTCTAGATCGGCCTCAACTTGCTCTAACGTTTGACCAGGAATGCCAAAGATCAGATCCAGTGAGAGTGATGTCAGCCCAGCGTGACGCAAATGTGAAACGGCACGTGGCACACTTTGGGGGTCATGCTGTCGCTCCAAGGCCTGCAGCAATTTGGGCTGGGCACTTTGCATCCCCAAGGACACACGAGTGACACCCGCCCCGCACAACACATCCGCAATGTGTGCATCAACCGTCTCTGGATTGGCTTCAACAGTCCACTCAACGGGTTCCACCGCCATGCTCGTGCGAAGGCCCCGAAGCAGCCGATCCAGGTCAACCCCTGGCAGGTACGTAGGCGTTCCACCTCCAACAAAAAGCGTTGGTTCACGCATTGGCAAACCCTCAAGCGTGCGTTGCGCTTCTTGCAACAGTGCATCGACATAGGCACTTCGAGCATCATCACGACCAGCAATAGTGAAAAAGTCGCAGTAATGACATCGGTGTCTACAGAATGGAACGTGCACGTATATAGCGTCACACACTGAAGATAGAAATGCATTCGCACAGGCGCCATCGGGCGTCAGAAGCGCCCGGCGGGCTGCCTCCACAACGCCCTTGGAGGGGGTATCATGGTCAACTGTGAGAAGGGAACCCATGCAATCAAACACCAGTGCGACGCCTGAGCCGGCGATCGCGCCAGACATGGTACGCGCCAGGGGCCAGATCAATGGCCCGCATCGAGCCGATCTCGTGATGCAGTCAACGGGCACATCCAGCCGGGTGTTTGCACTTCGAGAAGGGCGAACGACCATTGGCCGTGATGGCCGCTGTGACGTGCGTATTCCCCTCCCACGTATCTCACCGCAACATTGCGAAATCGTGCTGGAAAACACCCGCGCGACGCTGTTCAGTCGAGACGAAGACCTCGGGACCCTGCTCAATGGGAAGGTCATCCAAGAGGCCCCACTGGTCCACGATGATGAGGTCTCAGTGGGCCCGGTCACATTTCGCGTCGTACTTCGTAAAGATGACGATGCGACGATCGACTGATTCCCTCCACTGAGTGGCTACCAATGCCTACAATTCATGCCGCATGACAGATTCGAACGCTACCGCTGTGGTTGGGCTCCAATGGGGCGATGAAGGCAAGGGCAAAATCGTTGACTTGCTCACTGCTGAGCACGACATCATTGTCCGATACAACGGCGGCGCCAATGCAGGACACACCGTGGTCGTGGATGGCGAACGGTATGCCCTGCACTTGATCCCATCGGGCATGTTGCAAGAAGGCCGAACCTGCGTCATTGGCAACGGCGTTGTCGTTGACCCCGCCATGCTCGTGCAAGAGATTGACGGACTGCTTGAGCGAGGCATCGACGTATCACCCCAACGGCTTCTTGTGTCGGACCGAGCGCACGTTGTGATGCCCTATCACAAAGAACATGATGCGGCGATGGAACGCGTGCTTGCAGATGCCGCGGGCCAAGGCGACGAGAATTTATCTATCGGAACCACCAAGCGCGGCATTGGGCCAACCTACGCAGACAAGGTGCATCGGTCTATGGCCATTCGCATGGGCGATCTGCTCGACCCGGCGGTGTTACGCAAACGGCTCGATGTTGTGTGCGCCATTCGCAGTCGAGAACTTGAAGCGCTCGGCGTTGACGTACCGCAACTGGATCCAGCATCGCTCGCGGACGAATATGCACGTATCGGCCGCCGATTGGCTCCGCACGTTGTGGACACGGTGTATTGGCTACATGATGCTGCCAATGATGGCCGCCGTATCTTGTTTGAAGGCGCCAACGCGTGCCTCTTAGACATCGATCATGGCACATTCCCTTATGTCACAAGCAGTTCCTGTTCAGCACTAGGCATACCAGCGGGCACCGGGCTCCCTGGAAGAGCGATCGACTCTGTTGTAGGCATTGTCAAGGCCTACGGCACCCGTGTAGGCGAGGGGCCATTCCCAACTGAGGATCTCGGTGAATGCGGCGAGCGTATTCGCGAACGTGGACATGAGTATGGCACCGCAACTGGCCGCCCACGACGATGTGGCTGGCTGGATCTTGTGGCCGTGCGCTACTCCGCCATGATTTGTGGCACCACATCACTTGCCGTCATGTTGCTGGATGTACTGAGCGGCTTCGATGAACTGAAGCTCTGCACGGGATACCGACTGCCCGATGGAAGCGTATCGGACAGGTTCATTCCCGATGCACGCAGGCTCGCAAATGTAACGCCAATCTACGAAACACTACCGGGCTGGACCGAGGATCTCACCGCGATTCGCGACGGTGATGCACTGCCTCGAACCGCGCACGCCTACCTCGATCGAATTGCTGCATTTACAAACTGCCCCATTGGCGTCATCAGCGTCGGCCCAGATCGCAAGCAGACGATTCGGCTGAGCGAGCCACAGCACTGTCTCGGTGGGCCGTGAACCACACGACGCCCCCGCCGCAGTTGCCACCACTGCAGGTTCCCCCTGACCAACGACCGCGGCACATTGCAATCATCATGGACGGCAATGGCCGCTGGGCCAAGGCCCGTGGCCTAGAACGCCATGCAGGACATCGTGCGGGCGTGGACTCAGCCCGATCGGTTGTTGAAACTGCCGCGCGAGCGGGCATCGAAGCCTTGACGCTGTACTCCTTTAGCATGGAAAATTGGAAGCGCCCTGCCCAGGAAGTCGCGGCACTGCTTGGAATGATTACCCAGTTGCTTCCGGGGGAATGTGTCGACCTGATGCGCAACGACATTCGCTTTCGAGTCATCGGCGAGCGAAATGGCCTGCCCCAAGAGGTTCAAGACGAACTCGCTCGAACCGAAGAAGCCACAAAGGCCAACACCGGCATGCTGCTGGTTGTCGCTATCAATTACGGCAGCAGACAGGAAATTGTCCAGGCTGCCCAATCGCTTGCCGCGGCAGCTCTTCGCGGCGAGATTGACCCCGAAGCCATTGACGATGAGCAACTATCCAGCGCGCTGTGGACCCATGGCATTGCAGACCCAGACTTGCTCATTCGCACTGCAGGGGAGATGCGGGTGAGTAACTTTCTCTTGTGGCAAATCTCATATGCCGAAATCGTGGTGGACGATCGGTGCTGGCCAGACTTTGGCGGCGCGGGTCTGCACGATGCCATCACCACCTACGCTTCTCGCAATCGCACGCGAGGCGGCTTGAAGACCTGACACAACCCATTCGCACGAGGTGCGAATCAGTCTTCAATGCGCTCCATGAGAAGTATCTCAGGCTGCTGCCCAGGGATGTCCACTTTACTGCGGTCGACGACCATCACGTAGCGTGAGTCGTCCACGATGTTGTCGCGATCGGTGGCATCCCACACACCAGTTTCAGGGTCCTGCTTGAACGTACGAACCTTGAGGTTCACCGTGAAGACGTCGCTTCGGGTCGTGATGAGATTGCTGATGCCTGAGAACAACATCGCGGCCTCTTCCTTGTCACCTGCTACACGATCGCCGGTTAACAACACTTCAGTAAGCCGCGGATCAGTGCCCCCTGCGGTGTTTGGATCGCCGTTATATGGCATGCCCAATGTGAACTGCGGATCGATTGGATCGGCATATGGGATTCGGCCATTGGCACTCGATGAATAGGATGCTGAACTTCCATACACACTGTCGGCTCGACGCAAGTACGCGTTGCCGCCACCGAAACCTTGCGCGTCAAAGAGACGACCCGTGTCCGTTGACAAAAACGCGCCGGGATTCTCGATGAACACGCCGCGATATGGATCCCAATAGGGCGAAGAGTTTGGTTCATCTGGATCAAACGGCCCATCAACTTGCTCCGCTTGCCACCCAAATGGGTTGCGCGCTGCAAAGTCGACACGCCAAGCATCTGCCGCCATGGATGAGCCCAGTGCCTCACGGCGGTCGGCGTCTTCGATGCCATCGCCAGTAAAGTCGGTAATGCCAAAGTCGTACATAGCGGGCCGGCGCAGTGTGAACAGTTGCCCGATCGTTGCAAATCCACGCGTGCCGTCACTGGTGCGAACCGCATGGTCGGCAACAACGTCCTTGCCAAGTTCGGCGTACGCGTCGTCCATGCTCCATGCGGGATCACCGTAATACGGATGAAAACGCGCGCCACGATCCGCATAGGAAGCGCCAGCTGCATAGCCTGGCACCAAGTCTCGCCGCGTTGAACTGAAGACAGACCACTTTCCGTTGGGATCGTTGCTCGCGTTCCATCGCTCAAAGGCAGGCGTGCCAAGCGCATCTCGATACTGCACAATGGCCTCCGGCAACCCGTTGCGTGGGTGGCGACTCATGGGCCGTGCAGGATCGGACGCTGGAGGTGAATCCAGCACGCCAGCGGTTGAGCCCGCTTGCCGATCAGGAGAACCATGCACAAGTCGAGCCATGTGCGGCAATGCACGCAGCACTTCAACAGGCGCGGTATTGATGTTGACCAAACCTGGAACGGCCTCGCTCTTAAACAACGCTGCATTGCGCAGTGACGGATCGCGCCCAGTGGCCCGCTGATACGTGCTCTCACTGAAGTACTCATCATCAGGGAAGCCATCGGGCCCATCGGGGTTCCCCCCGTCGATCCACGTCTGATTATTCGACAAGTCGTACAGCCCGGGCCCGTCACACACGAACAAATCAGTAATGCGGCCACCAGCAGGCTGCCCAGGGTCCAAATGCCGTGGATCATCGGATGCGAGCACCCAATCCGGGACTGATGGCGCGGCAGGATCGGTACCAACTAACGCCTCGGTGGCCGTTGGGTTTCCCCCCACCACGACATTGAATGGATCGTTGCTGCCATGCAGCGACAGTCGTCCACCATGTCTGTTGGCAGCCATCGCCTCGGGCAATGTCCTGAGCGTCACAGGCCAACTTCGACGGGCAAAGGGCACACGAGTGCCGCCCATGTCGTAACCGGGCAATGGAAGCCGTGGCTGTGGTGGCCAAAACCGAGTCATGATGTATTGCTGCGCACTGAAATTGGGGTACAGCGGATTCTCAGTGACCCCAGGCCATATCGGCGTGGTCACTTGCTCACCCGTGTCAGCCAGCGGCATCCACAACTCGGTGCCAACGGCCAACTCGTCAAGCACTTCGCCGACTTGCTCATAATTTCGAATGCGTGTCGAGGGCATGGCAAAGCCCGAGGGCATGAGCACATCACCATCAACTTCGCGGAAGCCATACAAGCCCTTATCAGCGAACGACCACGCCAGGGTGTCGGTTGTACTGTCGCCATCACCGTCCATGTTGCCGCCCCAGCCCTGCTCGCGGCGGCCTTGGCGTATCACGCCGCTGCCATCTCGACCACGACTGGTGTAGACGCTTCCAAAGCCAAAGGCGTGAGGCTTCTCGCAACGGAACGCGTGCCATTCCAATTTCTCAGCAATGCCATTAGCGCTCTGCGTGAGAATGCGCCAAGGAATTCGCGTCGTTCGAGTCATCCATGGATATCCGTAGGGATTGCCGTGCGCTGACTGACCATTAAATGCGGCAGGATTAAATGCCTGCCAGTCGTCGGGAACCAAGGGATCATCTTGGGACTCGTTGCCATCAAAGTCATAGCGGCCAAGCCCCTCTGGGTCCCATCGGGCGTCAAAGAAGCGTCCGTGATTCCACCCGAGCGCATCGTGATACGTACTGCTCACATGCATGGGGTTGCCCGAATTGGTTTGGGCAAATGGATTGGGCGGAACAGCATTCTCGAATCGCACATAGGTCAGTGGCCATCCGTCAGACGCTGGGTCGCCGTTGATAACCTCATCTCTGTTGTACTCGCTTGCTGGCCACGTGCTCCCACCAAGCACCGCCGTGTTGACCGGCATGCCCTCTCCACTATCGCCACCGTCATATCGCGGGTCATCCAGAATGCCAACGAGCACCTCTCGAGGCGTCATAGCCGTGTCGATACTTCCGTCATTTACTGTCCACGTGCTTACCGATGATGGGTCTGCATAACCGGAGTTTGCCCCAAGCCGCGTGCACTGCTCTGCGTATCGGCGGCTTCGTAACTTTCGAA
>JABAAC010000169.1 GCA_014238965.1 Phycisphaerales bacterium
TCTTCGCCTCCCTAATTCGCTCCATGGAGCACACGCAATTGAATCACATGAACTTGCCTGCCACAAGCCCTAGGCGATGATGGCGCCGCGTGGTACTGTGCCTGACATGACATCGACGGCAATTGAAGTACTCGATCACCCGCTCATTCAACACAAACTGATGCGCATTCGCGACGTCAGCACACCACCGGATGTATTTCGCGCGTTGGTGTCGCAGGTTGCGGGGCTCATGGTGTTTCAAATCAGCCGCGATTTGCCGGTGCGAGATGTCGACGTCGAGACGCCGCTGGAAACGACGACGTGCAGCCGACTTGCCGGGCCGGTCACGATCGTGCCGATTCTGCGTGCGGGCATCGGCATGGCCGACGGCATCACCAGTCTCATGCCCGAAGCACGAACCGGGCATGTGGGCTTGTATCGAAACGAAGAGACGCTCGAGCCAGTGGAGTATTACTGCAAGCTGCCTGAAGACATTGCTGCAGGCCCAGTGTTCTTGGTCGACCCGATGCTTGCTACGGGCGGCTCAGCAATCGCTGCGGTACGACTGCTCGAGGCTCGGGGATGTCGAGATATTCGACTTGTGTGTCTTGTTGCCGCGCCTGAAGGTGCTGCTGCAATGGCTCAGCAGTGTCCTAACGTGGCGGTCTTTACCGCCGCGCTTGATCGGCAGCTCAATGATCTGGGTTACATTCTTCCGGGCCTTGGCGATGCCGGTGACCGCATTTTTGGCACGCGATAGAGCATTGGCCAATGGCTGAACGGCGATTCATCGCCTAGGGCTTGTGGCAGGCAAGTTCATGTGATTCAATTGCGTGTGCTCCATGGAGCGAATTAGGGAGGCGCAGATGACGCATCGAATGCATTGGCTGATCATTGGACTCGTAGGTTTGCTGGGACATTCAGCAGCGGCACAAGACGGCACCATGGGCGCGTGCTGTGTAACAGGCGACGATGGCCAGTTGCATTGTGTCATGGTCAACGAAGTGACTTGTGTTGCGCAACAAGGTCAATGGCAGGGCGAAGGCTCATCGTGCAATGACATTGATTGCGGTGGCGGTGGGGCCCCCGGCGCGTGTTGCGTTACCAATTGGGGGTGTGTGTTTCTTGCAGAGGACCACTGCCTTGCCAAAGGTGGTGATTGGCAAGGCCAAGGCGTTCCATGCAGCGATGTTGACTGTGGTGGTGCCCCTGATGGCGCATGTTGTATTGGCAACGATTGCATCATGACCAACAAAGCGCATTGCTGGCAGGAGGGCGGCCAGTGGATCGGCCCGAATGTGCATTGTGACGCTATTGAGTGCATCACGCCAGACACTGGGGCATGCTGCGTTGACGGTGATTGTCACCAGTTGACCGAGAAACACTGTGTCTGGGAAGGCGGCAAATGGGTTGGCTGGGGTGTTCCTTGTAGCGATGTTGACTGCGGGGGCAAGGGCGGAGCCCACGGCGCGTGTTGCGTTACCAATTGGGGGTGTGTGATTCTTGCAGAGGACCACTGCCTTGCCAAAGGTGGTGATTGGCAAGGCCAAGGCGTTCCATGCA
>JABAAC010000201.1 GCA_014238965.1 Phycisphaerales bacterium
CAATTGGCAATGCGCCAACACGCATCACAGCAGTCGATTTCGACAATGATGGTCATCAAGACCTTGCTGCGATTGTTGTTTCTGGTTCCGGCGACTCGTTTGTGCGTGTGTTACAAGGCGACGGGGCGATGGGATTCATCAGTGTAGACACCGCAGAGGGTGAGTCAGTCGCGTTGGTTTCTGATGGCGATATCAGCGGTGACGGCCAGAGTGAACTCGTCACTATTGGCGGGGGCCCTGCGCTTCGCAGTCGCGGTGGTGTGCCGGAACTCACGCTCCGTGAAACAAGCATGACGTGCGCGGGTGACTTTGATGCAAACGGCGATGTGAACGTCGACGATCTGCTGATTTTGCTGGGTGAGTTTGGAAGCTGCACCAAGAGCTGCTTGGCAGATATGAATGGCGATGGCGATGTTGATATTGACGACATGCTCTCGCTGATCGGCGTTTGGGGCCCGTGCTAATCTGCCCAAGTCGCTAAATAAGGTGTTCGACATTATTCGACGTATACGTTTTGAGTGCATTGAGCGGCCAAATTCGGGGGTGTCGGACGCCAGCCGCTGTCGCCACCGCCGTAAACGATGTCTGACATCTTTTTTCTTGACTCCTTTGGGGCGCTGGTGATACTGGAATTACCAGTCCGCGGCTGAACACTAGAGAGAGGGTTGTTCTGGGCGTGAAACTAACTACACCAATCGCTATTGCAGTTGTACTGATGTGGGTATTGGGGGCGCTTCCTGCCGCCGCCGACGATCACTTCGGCATGAACCTGACGTTCCATGACCACTCCAAGGCGCTGATTCACACCACAGGATCTAGTGGGGCACGCTTTGGCAGTGCGATGGCCACGGATGCGCAGTGGCTCATCGCCGGTGAACCAGGCGGGGACGGCGTGTATACGGAAACAGGTGACGCTCTTATTGCGTATTGGGTCGACTTGCCGTGGCCCGATGGCGGGTACTACTTCAGCGAGTCGCTCATGGAACTTGTTCCGAGTTGGCAACAATACGTCAGCGATGAGTTCGGCGCTGCAGTCGATATTTCGGGAAACTTCGCAATTGTCGGTGCGCCAAATTCGAATTTCTACGGTACCAATTCTGGCGCTGCATTCGTGTTCGAGTACATCGGTACGGACGGATTCTTCGGCTGGACGTATCACTCAACTATTTTCAATGAGGAGGCGGAGTACTTGTTCGGTGCGGCAGTTGACATCGACGGCATGCATATTCTCGTTGGTGCGCCTGGTGCCTACAGTGGCGGTGGGAACGTGTACAACTATGAAATCCAGCCCGGAGTCAATGGGTCGGTCATTCGGTTCATCGGGGAACTCCCGCAGACACGTCATGGAACGACGCCTGCACGATTCGGCGCATCCATCGACAGCGACGGGAGCATTGCGGTCATCGGCGCACCTGGTGCTGACATTGACGGCGCCTCCGGGGCCGAAGGGGCAGCAGTGGCGTATTACCGTTCGTCCCAAGGGGCGTATTCATTAGAAGCCTATCTTGGCCCAGCCCCGGAACAGACTTTTGACAATGGCAAATTCGGGGAGGCGATCGCGATCGATGGATCGGTGGTGCTCGTTGGCTCGCCAGCGGGCAACGCAAGTTATTCTGGAACCGTCGCCTCTTTCGAACGGGCCATCGGTGGGGGGTGGACGTTACAAGACGTGCTTGGCGAGGCTGTCCTCGGTGACCTCTTCAACTACATGTTCGGGAGTGCGATTGCGATCGATGGCAACACCGCCGTTGTCGGCAACCCCTATGCGTCCCCCTATGGGCTCAGCTCCGGTGCCGGGGTTGTGTACACCAGGTCACCCTCATCTGGCATCTGGACCAAGGATCATGAAATCACGGGGTGGGGAACGGGGGAGGGGGATGCCATGGGTACTGCAGTTGCGTTGGGTCCCAACACAGTGGCTCTTGGTGCACCCGACTTTGATTGGTCGTCAAATGACGATCAAGGTGCGATCTACTATTACTGGCGACCAGATGCCGGGGGGGAATGGCAACTTGACCTCCGAGGGGATCGTCCATGTGTTGTCTCTACCGAGACAATGGACGCCTCTATAGCGGTCACGGATTACAGTTCATTTGGATCAGCAGTCGCTGTGGATGGCAATTCGGCGATCATCGGCAACTCATTCGGCGGCGAGGTATTTACTGGCACCGTCAAGTTATTCATGCGGGAAAGTGCATCGGCACCGTGGGAAGCCCAGCCCGCGGCGGCCTTTCCGCCGCCCGCTGATCTGCAGTACTTCGCGCTGTATGGCAGCGCGGTGGCCATGGAAGGTTCGTTGGCAGTGGTCGGGGAAAACCGTCACGGTTGGTGGAGCGAGGGGAATAATGGCCGTGTGCACATTTATCTAAACCAAGGTGGCACTTGGTCGTTGGCGCAGACCTTGCTCGCACCCTCGGAGGATGAACGCTTTGGAACAAGCGTGGATCTGACGTGGCTTAACGGAGATGCCTTCATCGTCATCGGTGCACCGGAGCATGGTTCAGGCGAAGGTGGCCATGCATATGTATACCGGTGGATTGCCGGACAATCGGCCGCGGTGCCGGTGCAGACGCTGACCGAAACGGCCTTTGCAGGTGGCCCATCGTCGTTCGGTGAGTCTGTCGCAATCACAGGCCGTGGCTCCGATGAATTGACTGTCGCCATCGGCAATTCCGAATCCCAATACAGTTCCACGCCCACTGGGTGCGTCGATGTGTGGCGCGGTTACATCTATCCGAACTATGGTTGGTGGTTTTATCACGAAGACCGACTCGGTGGTGGCTGGGACAATGCCGAACCGCCGCCGACTTATTTTCCATTCCAGGCCTCGTCGGTGGATCTTGACGGCAACTTGTTGATCGTGGGCATACCAACTGCTCGAGGGCCCATGTCCGTGGACAACTTCGCTGGCAGGGCATGCATCTATCGGCGGACGCTCAAGGGCGATGGTCTTTACTGGTGGACCAAGGAGAGTGAAATCACCGCACCAGTCATACAGCCGTACGATTACACGGGCGCGGCAGTTGGCATTGATGAAGCCACTAACACCGCAGTCGTGGGCGTTCCGGGCGCCAATTACATCGGTACTAATAACGGCATGGCCTGTGTGTACCGCCATGACGGATCGGGGTGGCAATATACGAGGAGCCTTATTGCATCGACCTATCAGGGGTCTGATGGGCTGGGAATGGCCCTGTGCATGGATGGTTCGGGCGTGCTGGTAGGCGCTCCGGGATACTTGGTGGCGGCAGGCTATTACCCGCATGGACGAGGAGAGTGGTTCGACCTCGATGATTCGGTGACGTATATCGACAGCGACAATGGATCGCTTGGTTCGGTGGCCTCGTGGAGCATTCCACCAGAGTCCCCGGCAACGGGGCTGTTCTCGATGCTCTTGGCCGATCCCTACAACGTACTCTTCGACCTGCAAACATGGACGGGTTCGCTGCGGGTCACCCTCGACCAAATCACGCTGCTGCTCAGCGGCCGCGGTACGCACACGGTCACCGGCAGCATCGACGTTTCGGCGCCATCGCTCCTGAAGACCGCGTCGCTGACGCTGGCATCGGGAACACTAATCGTTGGAGATTCAGTTACCGTCGGCAGTGATGAAGATGCCGGTGGACTGGCGCTGGACAGCGCACAATTGAAAGTGCAAAACGCGCTGGTGCTATCCGAGTTGAGCACACTAACACTGGGCCTGATGCCTGCTGCCAGTCGAGGCAATGATGAATCAATCATCAGCACATTGACGCTGGCGCCCACGCTGTCAGGTTCGGTCCGAGTGGAACTGGGCGACTCGATCGATCCTGACGGATTGGTCGTAGGCGATCGATTTTCACTGATTTCCGCAGGCATTGCGCCGCGCGGAGATCTGTTCAATGTCGTCGTGCTGCCCGGCTTGGCCAAGGGGCTCGCATTCCAATTGTCATATGGCTCGCCAAGTGCGCGTGTACAAGGCGGATGTCCCACTGGTGAAATCGAAGACTGCTTCGGCAATTGCTGTCCGAGTGAGTGGCTTGGCGACAGCTACTGCGATGACGGAAGTTATAGCCACAACGGTGTGCCGATCTATCTCAATTGCGACACGCTCGGGTGCGATGGCGGTGACTGCACCGAGTGTTGGAGCACAGGCGGCGAGTGGGAAATGGCTATCGAGGTGGTCTCGCTCGTGGGCTTGCTTGACTTCGGCGATCCGAATTCGACAACAGTCGATGGCGATCCGACTGCTGTGGAAGTGGTGGATCTGACCGGTGACGGTGCCGAGGAAATCTGCGTCACCTTGGCCGGTGCGCCCGGGTCGCTGGTCATTTTCGAGAATGATGGGGCCGGTGGTGTGTTACAGCAAATAGTGACCGCAACAGGCGATGATCCAGTGGACATCAGCAGCGGTGACTTCGACGGCGATGGCAACAACGACCTTGCAGTGGCAAACAATTTGTCACAAGAGGTGACCATTTATTACAACGATGACAACGATCCCTCCAACGGATTCACCGAGGAAGACCTTGGCGTCGGCGGCCCACCGACGTGTCTGGCTGGTATCAACGCCGATTTCGACATGTACGATGATCTGGCCGTGGGCGTCTCAGACACCGACGGCGATGGCAACGGTATGTATGAGATCTATCTTGGATCTGCCTCGCTACGCACGGCTGGGGGCGGCATGAGTGGTGGTGGCAGCACTCCAGCGGGCGGCGATCCAGCGGGTCTCGATCCGAGTATGGAAGAGGACCAAAAAGACTACATGTTCAGTGCGCGACAACGCAACGGCAAGACTGCCGTTATAGGCGGCGCGCTTGCAAGCAATGGGCCTGTGCTGACGATGGTCGAGTACACAACAGGCGTCAATCCTGGCGGGATGACTGTGACAGATCTCAACGGTGATGGACAGGGCGACATTTGCGTCACTAGCACGACCAATGGCACCGTTGCCATTTTGTTGCAGGATGTTGGTGGGGGCGGCATTTTTCAGTCGGCGGCCTATGTGCCCATTGGAGATCAGCCCACTCGCATTACAGCGGTTGACTTTGACAATGATGGTCATGAAGACCTCGCGGCAATTGTCCAAGAGACCAACCCAATTACCGGAGGGATTGAGCCTGTCGTGCGCGTGTTGCAAGGCAATGGCAGTCTTAGTTTCACTAGTCTGGAAACAGCGTGGGGCGAGAGTGTGGCGTTGGTTTCTGATGGCGATATCAGCGGTGATGGCCTGAGTGAACTCGTCACTATTGGCGGGGGCCCTGCGCTTCGCAATCGTGGTGGTGTGCCGGAACTCACGCTCCGTGAAACAAGCATGACGTGCCCGGGCGACTTTGATGCAAACGGCGGTGTGAACGTCGACGATCTGCTGATTTTGCTTGGCGAGTTTGGCAGTTGCACCAAAAGCTGCTTGGCAGATATGAATGGCGATGGCGATGTTGATATCGACGACATGCTCTCGCTGATCGGCGTTTGGGGCCCGTGCTAGGGGCATCAGGAGAGTGTCTGACAGATCAGCTTTGGCAAGTTTCTGTTGATAAATCCTTCTGAGTAGCCATACTAGGAGCATGGCGATTGCCCTTTCGTGGCGATGCTTGGGAGAGAGTTGTGCCGATGGTCAAACTGCAACATGCGTCATTCGTGCATCATGTTGGAACTCTGGCAATTGCTGTAGTTGCACTTGCCAGTACTGCCGTGGGGCAACAACGTTCTCAAGAGCAAAGTGATGGGTCATATGGTCTCATCTCACAGGCTCTGAGTGGCTTCTACGGCTCTGGTGCCGAGGCCGGCGCCAGCGTAGCTATCGATGGCGACTTCGCTGTTGTTGGTGCGCCCAATCTGCGTCCAAACAGTCGCGGGGCTGCATTTGGTTGTAGCAGCACCACGCCTGACCCTTGGGGTGTCACGGTTGACTTTCAGGAGCTTGTATCAACCACCGGTAGTTCCAGATTTGGCACAGCAGTTGCGGTGGATGGATCTGTGGTCGCCATCAGCGCGCCGGGTACGTCGGAAGGCATCGTGCATCTGTTCATACAGGATGAGTGGGGTGATTGGCATGCGACAGAGGAAATCTCGAATCCCATGGGGCCCTCAAGTGGGCAGTTCGGCGCAAGCCTTGCGTTGGGTGATGTGCTTGTCGTTGGTGATCCTGGTGCCAACAACGGCGATGGGGTTGTGCATCTCTTCGATGTAGCTGGTGGCGCTCCAAATCTCATAGCAACGTTGCAAGGTCCTGTCCACGAGTCTCCCGGTGGGAACTTTGGGAACGATGTTGCACTTCTAGGCAGTACGCTTGCCATTGGCGCGCCGGGCCCCTTGAGTGGTGCTGGTGCCGTTGGTGGTCGCGTGAGCATCTATGACATCAATCCTGGCGGTGGATCTCCAGTGCAGTTGGATGTGGTCATTCAGGGTGGGTCGCAGGAATTGTCGCAATTCGGGTTCAGCGTCGCCCTGAGTGAGAGCGGCGCAACGCGCGCCTTGGCAGCGGGCATGCCCGGCATGGACCTCATGCCCGGAGATCACGGCACTGTTGAGGTGTACAGGGACTCGGGTGACGGACAATGGCTCCTAGAGGCCTCGCTTGCACCTGACACCACAAGCAACATGGATGGGTTCGGCACGGCCGTTGGCATGGGCAGTGACTTACTCGCGGTGGGCGCTCCATATACAACGAGTACTGCGCCTGGTAATGGAACGGGCATCATCTATCGATTTTCGCCAACGAGCAACACTTGGTTGTACGAGACAACGATTCATCCGGCAGGTGCCACGGGCGGGGATCAGTTTGGCGCGGCGGTCGCCGTGAGTTCGGACAGAGTGGTATTCGGCGGGCCGGGGCTGTGGAGTTTTGTTGGGGATGACACAGGACAGGCCTTACTGTATGAGGCACCCGACGATGGCATGTGGCAGAACGACCTTCGTTCGACGCTGCCCATTGTTCTGGATCGATCATTCTTTGGCGGCGAGGATCCATCGCCTCAGTTTGCCGCGGAAATCGCCTTGTCTGGGCAAGTAGCGCTTGTAGGAAACCCCGTAGCGGGGCAGGTCCACATTTTTCGTCGAGAGGGTGCAGTGGGATCGCCCTGGCAGAGCATGTTCATGCAAGTGATTCCGCCTGACCAGGAGGAGCCGGGTCGATTCGGGGAGAATATCGTGATGTCGGACGACATCGCTGTTATTACGGCCCCGTACGCAGGCATTGGCGGCGAGGTGTATGTGTACAAGGATGACTCTGGCATGGGCTTGAACTGGGGGCTTGTGCAGACCATGACACCCGAAGCTGGTTCCAGTGGTACCTTGGGCGCGGGCCTGGCGATGAAGGAAGTCGGCGGCCAATTGCGGCTTGCCGTGGGTGATCCAGGCAATATCTTCGATACCCAGAACTCCGGTGAGGTCCACCTGTACACCTGGAATGCAGGGTCGATGCAGTTTAATTTCGACGCTACGCTCACCAATCCAGGCTATCTCTCTGGTGAGAGTTCATCGTTTGGCAGCGCGATCGCGCTGGCCGAATCGTCGACCTTATCGCTGCTCGTAGCGGCCGGTGACTATTGGACCTATCCCGCTGGACGCGTTGATATCTTTGAGGAATTTATTGGTGCTGGTTTCATAGCCCAACAAACACTGCTTCCCCAAGCCAGCCATTATGAACTGTTCGGCGCTCAGATTTCTTTTGATGACGAGGTCTTAGCAATCGCATCATCGAGCTCCGAATTCACTGGCAATATCAGCGTCTACGAGCGGTCTACTCCACTGCGTAGTGGCCGCACCGGCTGGGTCAACTACGGCTACACGTACAACCTGTCCTCAGCCGCGGGCGGCTCGAATGGCTTCTACGATGGCTTCGCCACTCAGATAGAAGTTGTATCAAGTCCGCGACGGATCCTCGCCAGCGCGCCTGGGGCCGACTACATGCAGATCAATGCCGGGTGTGTGTATTCGTTCGCCCCGTCGGTTGATCAGCCAGGGCAGTGGAACCTTGACGCGATGATGACCTCGGCATCAGCCGTGCCCGGCGATGCCGCGGGCCCCTTCGCGGTCGGGTATGACACGGTACTGGTGGGGTGTCCCGGCAGCGACGATGCCGTGGGCACACCTCGGCGGATTCTCGATTTTGCATTTGGTGAGACGGTCTCTTGGATGTGGCAAGGTGGGGGCAACATGTCTGAGGCCTCGCTTTGGTCTGGAGACCCCAATGGTGCCGATGGGCGGTTCGCGCTTTTGCTCGCCGATGGCTATCCCATGAATTTCGACATCCAACAGTGGACGGGATCCTTGGAGGTTGCGTTCAATGACATCATGCTTGAGCTCATGAATTACACCGACCGTGAAATTACGGGAGATCTTGTCGTGGGTTCCGCGTCTGCTCAAGACATGGCAATCGTGGACATCAGAGATGGCGATCTGCTGATAGGGAACGACGTTGTACTTGGCCCTACTCCAGGCGAACAGAATTTTTACGACTTGATTGGAAGCTTGCATTTCCATAACGCCCACATCACCGTTGGAAACCAGTTCGAAATCTTTCAGGGAAGTTCGATCATGATGGAGTTGTTGCCAGTGAGCTCCCGTGATGACCCGGATCCTCCGTCGGAGCCTGTTGCAACAATCGTGGCTGATCAAGTGATTCTCGCAGGCACGTTGTTTACAGAGGTTCGACCTGAGGGTGACATATTTCTCGAGGGTGATCAATTCGAACTCATCACATCTATTTCTGGTCCGATCCAGGGCAACTTCGATGTCATTGTGTTGCCAGGCTTGCCAGACGGACTAGCCTTTGAACTTTCAACAGTTGCCAGTCTTCATGGACCGTCAGGGTCGACCATGCAGCTGACCGTTGTGTCGCTCGCTGGCTTGCTGAACTTTGGCGATCCTAACTCCACGACTGTTTCGGGCGAGCCAACCGCGGTAGAAGTGGTCGACCTGACCGGCGACGGCGCAGAAGAAATTTGTGTGACATTGGCAGGCGCGCCAGGAAGCCTTGTGATCTTTGAAAACGATGGGGCTGGCGGTGTATCGCAGCAAATTGTGATCCCAACAGGTGATGACCCAGTAGACATTAGCAGTGGCGACTTTGATGGCGATGGTCACATAGATATTGCAGTGGCAAACAACTTGTCACAAGACGTGCTGATCTACTACAACGACGACAATGATCCTTCTAATGGGTTCATCGAAGAGGATCTCAATGTTGGTGGTCCCCCGACATGTCTTGCTGGAATCGACGCAGACTTTGACGCGTATGGCGATCTTGCAGTGGGCGTTTCAGACACTGATGGCGATGGCAACGGTATGTATGAGGTCTATCTTGGAGCTGCCTCCCTGCGCATGGCTGGTGGCGGTATGAGTGGCGGTGGCAGTGTTCCCTCGGGCGGTGATCCAGCAGGCCTTGATCCAAGTGTCGAAGAAGATCAGAAGGATTACGTCTTCATCGGGCGGCAAACCAACGGCAAGACTGCAGTTATTGGTGGCGGTGCACTTGCCAGCAACGGCCCTGTGCTAACCATGACCGAATACGCAACAGGCGCCGATCCTGGCGGCATCACGGTGGCAGATCTCAATAGTGACGGGCAGGTAGACATATGCGTTACCAGCACAACCAATGGAACCGTTGCCATCCTATTGCAGGATGTTGGCGAGTTTTTGCCAGCGATCTATGTGCCCATTGGAGATCAGCCCACTCGCATTACAGCGGTTGACTTTGACAATGACGGTCATGCAGATCTTGCCGCAGTAGTTCAAGCACTCAACCCAATAACCGGAGGGATTGAGCCTGTCGTGCGCGTGTTGCAGGGCAATGGAAGCCTAGGCTTTACCAGTCTTGAAACAGCATGGGACGAAGGTGTGGCGTTGGTTGATTCTGGTGACATCAATGGTGATGGCCAGAGTGAGCTGGTGACTATTGGCGGTGGGGCTGCACTGCGCAGTCGTGGCGGGGTACCAGCGCTCACGCTGCGTAGGATTGCCGAAAATTGTGCTGGCGACTTCGACGGCAATGGCAGCGTAGACGTGGATGACCTGCTCGTCCTGCTTGGCGAGTTCTCAAGTTGCACTGAGGACTGTCTCAGCGACATGGACTCCGACGGCGATGTTGATATCGACGACATGCTCTCGCTCATTGGCGTGTGGGGACCGTGTCGATCTTGAGCCCCACATGGCCAAAGTGTTCCTAAAGGGGCACCTGCGATTCACATTCCCGCAGGTCTTTTTGAAAATAGCCAGCCCACGGTGCGTACTGGGCTCACGACAAGTCGTGCCTGGTGCGTCACGGCAGTGTTGCGCAAGGTCTTGGACAAACCGAATTTGTGATACGTAGGGGAGTCGCGTTACGCGAGGTTATCTACTGCTTGCACACCGGCTGTACACCAGTCGTACTCTTTTGGTCTGTCGCTTGCGATTTGTTGGCGAGGCGATCATGATGCACCCGTCGATCAAACGACGTCAAGTCACGCCCAGAAGTGAGGAAGCCGAAAGGTAGAACCACGACGAAGCAAGGCAGCACCGAGCACCGACCATGGAAACATGGAACGACAAGGGAAAGTCGACGAGGCGAACGAGACCGATGGCTGAAGTCGCCGGTGAAAGGCGGAGGAACGCGAAACCGAAGAAACACGAGGACGTGGAAACACGAAGCCGTGAAGAAACGAGGACGCGTGAGACCGACGGAAACCGAAGGCGTATGACCGATAGAAACCTTGGGAAGGGTAAAACTAGACCATCGAAGAGTCGCCATGAACCAGCCGACAGGCCCCTGCTCCGAAAGGAACAGGGGCCTGTCTCTTTTTGTGGCTAGAAACGGTGTCAGGCAGTTTGTCGCCTTCGTCGTGTGCCCACGATCGACGCCACGCCCAGCAGGGCTAAGGCCCCAGGTGCGGGGACTGAGTAGATGCGGG
>JABAAC010000170.1 GCA_014238965.1 Phycisphaerales bacterium
GGCCACAAACGACGGACAACTTTCAGTGATTGAGAACTACAACCCTCGCAAGGCGATGGCCGATCCTGGGAACTCCGAATTTGGCTTGGCCAACGGTACCTTCGACGACGCTTTGACTTGGGATCAAGACTATTGAGGAAGTCCAACGTGGGAGGCATCGCTTCCATTGGCACTGTTTCGGCGACTCTGAGGTAGGAGTCCCGGCGTGTGGAACTACAAACGATGCGGGCGTGGGGCTCGCCGAGTACTTTGAGGGTGAAGAATATGACTAGTTATGGATCGTCTATTGTCATTGGAACGCTGGCTATTGCGGCACTCGCAGGCTCGGCCGCAGCAGCGCAACGCTTGGTCATTGCAGAAGAATTTACTGCCACTTGGTGCACGTACTGCCCCTCGGTTGCAGGTGCCCTCTATGAACTACAGCAGGATCGCCCGAACGACATCGTCGGCATGCTGATCCACTGTGGCGATTCCTACACAACCACTTGGGGCAACCAACGTGAGAATTTCTACAGCATAGGTGGATATCCAACGGTTTGGATGGATGGTTGGAGCTCGATGGTGGGGTCATATGGCTCGGTCGCAGCGAACTACAGTCAACTGAACTCCAGACTCAATGCTTGTCTGAATCAGAGCACGGATGTGACGATCGAATTGCTTGGCGAAGAGATCTCGGGCTCTCAATACCGCATCACCGGAACAGTTGGCATCCAAGCGAGCGGCGTTGGTAAGACGATGCGTGTTCAACTTCTTCAGTGCTTCGATGAAGTTACGTTTCCAGAGGCGGGCGAACTGCAATTCAATACGGTCCGCCAGGGAGCATCCTCGTTTGATGTCACTCTTTCGGCGGACGATAGCCACACTTTTCAGCACACCTTCACACTGTCTGGTGAGAGTCTTGCGACGACCGAGGAATGCACCTACTTGTGCATCGTGCAGGCCCCCAATTCCTCAGGCCCAGCCAATGTCTACAATGCGGCTCGACATGTACATGGCGAACTTCCACCGGAAGATGTCACAGTCGGACCTGGTGGTGATCACGACAATATTCAGGCCGCCATCGATGCCGTAGGCAGTGGCAGCACGATCACAGTGATGCCGGGCACCTATGTTGGGCCGCTGGACTTCCACGGTCGATCGGTGCACCTCGTTTCGCAGGACGGCGCCGAAACGACAATCATTGACGCTGATCAGCAGGGAACGGCGATCACGCTCATGGGCGGCGAGGGCGGCTCGATCGATGGCTTTACGGTCACCGGCGGTTACAACACGATCGGCTCTGCGATGAAGATCAACGGCAGCCCAGAAATCTCGAACTGCATCGTCCGTGACAATGTCGCGACAAGTAACTACTGCATTCTCTCATCGGGAGATCCTGTGATCTCCGGCACGTTGTTCTGCCAGAACTCGCCGAATAACGTCGAGGTCAGTTGGGTGGACGGCGGAGGGAACGAGTTCAGCGACACCTGCCCGAATAACGAACCATGCCCTGGTGATGTCTCTGGTGATGGTGTGGTTGATGTCAACGACCTCCTCGAAGCCGTGTCTGGCTTTGGTGACCTCTACGACGTCAACGACATCCTGATCATCCTTGAGAACTTCGGCAGCAACTGCTGAGCCTTGCTCTCAACCCATGTTTCTAACCCCCACGACGGGTCCAGCGAGGCTGGACCCGTCGTGGTCATTCTGGGGGTAGCAAGCGGTGTGTGGTCTTCCAGGCCATCCCCCTGGCCTCACATTGACTTCATATCCTGCGGGAATTTGATCGTGTCGGCTCCTAAGCCACGAAAAACCCTGACCACCACTTGCACCCCCTGCACATTCCCATATAGTTGACAGAGGGAATAAGTACGTCTGGATATCCAGAGGACCCACTGAGAGGGAGTTGGCTCGATGGCCAGCAAACTCCAGGCGTGTTGGACTTGGTTCAGCCACTGTGTACGGTGGTTGTATGCGTTGATTGACCCGCGGCCCTCAATAGGCCCATTGCAGGAATGAACTCACTGATGAACTCACTACTGAACACCCCCCGGCACTTCACCACGCGGCGAGCATTTACCCTGATTGAGCTTTTGGTGGTGATCACAATCATCGCCATCCTCATGGGAATTCTTCTGCCCGCACTTGCCCGTGCACAAGAGAACGCTCGTCGGCAAACTGACAAGAGCCTTCTCCGCC
>JABAAC010000172.1 GCA_014238965.1 Phycisphaerales bacterium
CGAAGTTTGAAGATGCGACCGTCGTATACGCGGATGCCTTCGAAACACCCATCTCCATAGAGCAGGCCGTGATCCATGACGCTGATAACGGCATCTTCAGCGGGCAGCAGCTCGCCGTTGATCCAAATGTGGCCGGTGATGGGGACCGGACAAGGCTTGGGTGCCAGCGGGGTCATAGACGTTTGATCGGGCATGCGAACTCCTTGAACCACACAGGGTAGCACCGATTGGCCTTCTCCGAGACTGTGCGGGTTGTGGTCACCTCAGTGAGCGGCGTGCTTTATCATTGCGGGCCTGATGCCACTCCAGACCCGCGACGACTGCGACCCACTCGATCGATCATTCTTGACCGATTTGGTTGCAGGTGGCGTGCGTTTGACGCCATCGCAGGCGTTGCAGTTGTATTACGAGATGCCGCTGTCGCAACTTGGTCGATGGGCCGATGCGCGTGCACGACATGTGCATGGCGATCACATTCGGACCTACGTGATGGATCGAAACATCAACTACACAAATGTGTGCACCGCCAAATGCACTTTTTGTGCGTTCAAGCGTGACCTTGGTGATGAGGATGCGTACACACTTGAGTACAGCGAGATTATTTCGAAGATTGACGAACTGGTCGCGATTGGCGGAACACAGATTCTCATGCAAGGCGGCATGAACCCGGAATTGCCCATTGAGTGGTACGAAGACTTGCTTGGCGAAATTGCGTCGGCACATCCCGGCGTGCATGTGCATGCATTCAGTCCGCCGGAGATTGTTGAGTTTGTAAACTTCTTTGATCCTCCAGGCGCAGGCTTTCGTGAGAAGGTGCGTTGGGTTTTGAAGCGGCTGAAGGCTGTGGGGTTAAAGTCTATTCCTGGTGGCGGCGGCGAAATTTTCGCACCTGCAGTTCGCAGCAAGATTGGCATGGGCAAGTGTGATGCGGAAGTTTGGCTGACGGTCATGCATGTGGCTCACGAATTGGGCATGAATACATCGGCCACTATGATGTTCGGGCACATCGAGGGCATTGCTGACCGCGTGCATCACATGGGTTTGGTTCGTGCATGGCAAGACCGTTCGCTGGCGGACTTTCAGCATGATGGCGGCGGCCGGTACATGGCTTTCATCTCGTGGCCATTTCAGCCGGAGAATTCTGCACTTGGTCGCGTGCCGGAGTGGGGCGAGGGCAAGGGGGACGACTTGGCGGGGGAGTTTCCAGGCGATGTTGTCGCGCAGCTTGATGGTTCGGGCGTGAAGTCAATGCATCCGGAGTTTGGTCGGCGAGTGCGTCGGTCGGGCGCCAGTGATTACTTGCGGACACAGGCGATCAGCCGGCTCATGCTCGACAATATTTACAGCATTGGTGCTTCGTGGGTGACGATGGGGCCACATGTTGGTCAGTTGGCCTTGTCATGCGGGGCCAATGACATGGGCTCGGTCATGATGGAGGAGAACGTCGTCAGTGCCGCGGGGACGACGTATTGTTTGAGTGAACCGGTATTGTGTCACCTCATTCGGGATGCGGGTTTTATTCCAGCGCAGCGTGACAATGCATACGAGTTGCTCAAGGTGCACGA
>JABAAC010000174.1 GCA_014238965.1 Phycisphaerales bacterium
GCGATGGCTACCTCGGCTGGCCTACAGCCATGCACCTGTCCGCCCAGGGCCACGATGTGGTTATTGCCGACAACTACCTACGACGCGATCTTGCACGCTCTATCGACAGCGAAATGCTGTATCCCGTGCCCAACATGCATCAGCGCGTGGCTCGGTGGAAAGAGCGATCTGGCAAGGACATCGCTGTCCATGTTGTCGACCTCGCCGATGCGCAACAGTGCGATGCACTGTTTGCAGAAGTCAAGCCTGAGGCACTCGTGCACTATGCCGAGCAGCCATCGGCCCCCTACTCCATGTTGAACAACCAGGCTGCCGGCCTGACGTTGCATAACAACCTCGGCGTCACACTGAATACGATTCTTGGTGTTCGCGACCATTGCCCTGATTGCCATGTCATCAAACTTGGCACGATGGGCGAGTACGGCACGCCAAATGTCGACATCCCCGAAGGCTGGTTCGATCTGGACTTCCGCGGCCGGACCCAACGTTCGCTCTTCCCTCGACAAGCTGGCAGTTTGTATCACACAACCAAAATCATGGACACGGACCTGCTGTGGTTCTACTGCCGCGTCTGGAACATCCGCGTCACCGACCTGATGCAAGGGCCCGTCTACGGGCTGGAGACCTGGGAGAACGAAGGCGATGAGTCGCTGTATCCATGCTTCGCCTACGACGAAGTGTTCGGCACCGCGCTCAACCGATTTATTGTCCAAGCAGTGGCCGGGTATCCGCTGACTGTCTACGGATCTGGCGGGCAGACACGTGGTTATTTGAATTTGAAGGACACACTCAACTGCATTCGCTTGGCGGTAGAAAACCCCGTCGAGCCGGGCGAGTTGCGAGTCTTCAATCAATTCACGGAGATGTTCTCGGTCAACGAGCTGGCAGACCGCGTGCAACGCATCGGCGGCACGCTTGGGCTGAATGTCGAGATCAAGAACCTGCCCAACCCACGCATTGAAGCGGAAGACCACTACTACAACCCCGATCACACGGGTTTGACTGATCTTGGCCTGGAACCACACTTACTGACCGATGAACGGCTGGCAGCCATGATCGATCTCGTGCGGCGACATGCTCAGAATATCAACCACGATCAAATCTTCAGAGGCGTCACGTGGGCAAGCAAGAACAAGACAAACACCGCCAACCCCGCTGGTGCATCACCGGCGGTTGCGGCTTCATAGGCAGCAACCTGATCGAAGCCCTCGTACAAGAGGGCATTCCGGTTCGGGCCTATGACAACCTCACAGTGGGCAGTCGCGATGCGTTGTCGGCGGTGACACCATTTGACGAAGTGGAACCAGACGCTGATTGGTCAGACGGTGTCCAACTTGTCGTGGGTGACATTCTTGATCGCCAGCGACTGGCACTGGCAGTTGCCAATGCCGATGTCATGGTGCACTTGGCTGCGTGTACTGGCGTGCCCGCTTCGGTTGAAGATCCCCACTTCGATTGCCAGACCAATGTGCAGGGTGTCCTCAATGCACTGGAAGCAGCGAGACATGGCACGACGAACCGATTCATCTTCGCAAGCAGCGGCGCCCCCGCGGGCAACGTCGAGCCTCCCATTCACGAAGAGGTAGTCCCCAAGCCGGTGTCACCCTATGGAGCAAGCAAGTTGGCCGGAGAGGCCTATTGTTCGGCCTATGCACAGACTTTTGGCGTAGAAACAGTCGCGCTGCGCTTTGGCAATGTGTACGGCC
>JABAAC010000119.1 GCA_014238965.1 Phycisphaerales bacterium
CGTGCATTCAGTCAGCGTGGTGTTGCCGTAGTTGCAGTAGATCCCGCCGCCGGCGTCGGCTGGAACCTCTTCTGGGACGACTGCAGCGACTGCAACTCAAACGGCATCGACGACGCACAGGACATCCTTGACGGCACTGTCACGGATGTCGACAACGACGGCATTCCCGATGAGTGCGAAACCGACTGCGATGGCGACGGCACGCCAGACCCGCTGGAGATCTACTTCGGCGAGGCGACCGACTGGGATGGCGATGGCCATCCCGACAACTGCCAAGACGACTGTGACGGTGACGGCTATCCCGACGACTGGGCCATCAAGATCGGCCTCGTTCAGGACTGCGACGCCAGCGGTGTGCCGGACACCTGCGAAGCTGACTGCAATGGGAACGGCCTGCACGACTCATGTGATATAGACGATGGCACCAGCACGGACTTCAATGAAGACGGAATCCCCGACGAGTGCCAGTGCTTTGCAGACATCGACGAGTCAGGCAGTGTGGATGTGAATGACGTGCTGCTTGTCATCAGCCAGTGGGGTCTGATCGATGGCTCCGCTGACCTGAACTTCGACGGCATCGTCAACGTCACGGACCTCCTCGGCGTCCTCTCCGCTTGGGGCCCCTGCCCATAGATGCCGCCATTTGAGCGGCAGCAGCCTCTGATCCACGGACACGGCATATTGCTGTAGGTGGGTCTTGACGAAGCCCGTGTTTGCCCCTCTACTCGTGCCTTGGTCGGCCTCAGGCCGCCAAGAGGAGAGAGGAACACATGCGCTTCATCTGCACTTCTATCGTTGCCACGTTGGTGTTGGCCGGGACATCCTTGGCTGCAACGATCAACGTACCGGCGGACTACCCCACGATTCAGGCCGCGATTGACGTTGCCGTTGATGGTGATGAGGTCGTCGTGGCGCCGGGGACGTATACCTCGACCCAAGCTGCCCCTGTCGTTGACATGAAGGGCAAAGCGATCACTCTTCGGGCAAGCGGATCGCCTGAGGAGACGATCATTGATGGCGAAGACGCCAGAAGTGGCCTCGCATGCTTCCAAGGCGAGGCAGGCACAACCATAATTGATGGCTTTACGATCACAAACGGCCACGCCGTTGGGTATGACTACGACGGAGATGGGGCTTTTGGCGCATGGGAGAATGATGGTGGTGGCATCTACTGCCTTGGAAGCAGCCCCAAGATCGTTAACTGCAGCGTTGTAAACAATAGGACCTCCGATGGCAATGGCAGTGGTGGCGGAGTCTTCTGCGGCTTTGAAAGTAGTCCAACCTTAGATAATTGCTCAATTACAGGCAACTCAACAGTCTATGGCGGTGGCGTCTACTGCGCCTTTAATAGCAAACCTCTACTCATTGGATGCGTTATCACAAGCAACCAAGCAGTGGACTATGGCGGCGGCGTACATTGCTATGACAGCAGCCCAACACTGATCGACTGCGTGATCCAAGGCAACACAACTTCGGTTCCGGGCGGGGGAGTCTATTGTGATGCTGGCAGTAATCCCACGTTGAGCGGCTGCACGATCTCGAACAACACCGCTACCATCGGCGGCGGGATCTACTGCGAGGAAAGCAACCCTACGCTGACAAATTGCACGATCACAGGCAACGCCGCTCACGACGGCGGCGCGATCAAATGCTTCAACAGCAGCCACCCCACGCTGACTGACTGCACGATCTGGAACAACACCTCTAACACGGACGGCGGAGGGATCTCCTGCACCTCCAGCAGCCCCACATTGACGGACTGCGTTATCGAGGGGAACACCGCTGCCATCGGCGGCGGGATCCGCTGCTACAACAACAGCAACCCCACGCTGAGCGGCTGCACGATTTCAAACAACACTGCTACCGAAGGCGGCGGCGGGATCTACTGCTACGAAAGCAGCAACGCCACGCTGACTGACACGCTTCTGTGCGGGAACGTGCCAGATGCGATCTACGGACCTTGGACAGACAACGGCGGCAATGAAATCCTCGAAGTATGTCCAGCCGGCCCCTGCTGCACCAATGACGGCTGCGTCATATCCGAAGAAGATGACTGCGTGATCTTCCTAGGCAACTGGCTCGGAATAGGAAGTTCCTGCGATGACTGTCCTCCTCCAGTCGAGCCAGAAAGTCTTGGAGCATGTTGTCTCAATGGTGACTGTGTACTGTCAACCAGTGAAAGTTGCTTCAATGCCGTAGGCGCATACGCTGGCGATGGTGTTGACTGCAGCGAAGCCAACTGCCCAACCTACTGTCACGGCGACACCAACCAAGACGGCACAGTGAACATGGTTGATCTGCTAACCGTCATTGCAGACTGGGGCATCTGCCCATAACCCCACCACAACCCAGCACCCCACAGCACCTCCGTATTCACGGGGGTGTTGTTCTTTAGGTGTTGACGTACGTACGCTGACTTGCGCTTGGGGCCCCTGCCCATAGATGCCCATTGATGCCAACACCCTGAGAACGGGCATCTATGACAACAAAGCCTCACGCAGCCCGCGCCAGCTTTGACGACATCTGGCCTTGGCATGCAGGATGCCAGAGGTTAGCATCATGATCGCAGTTCACACCAAAGCCCCCCCATAGGAGAACTACGTCATGAATGTCGGCCAAGCAATCGTCGGTGGAATCATCGGAGGCATTATCAGCCTGATTTTAATGTGGCTCCTATTCGGCGTCTTCGGCCTACCGCTCGTGGCGGGCAATGTATATATCGCCGTGGCTATCGCCGGCTTCTTCAGCTCCTTCTTCGCCATCATCTTCAATTGCAAGAGTGATTCGGCGAAAGACTGCCCCTCAGGCTAGAACACCACCTGCTCAGGTGCTTGGCATCTATGACAACAAAGCCTCACGCACCCATGCGCCCCTACTGCCAAGATGAGGCTTGACCAGCCGAATCAGATCACACGAGGGACGCTCCTTACGCCACGGGCACCGCAGATGCAGTGGCCGTACCTATCGCCTTAATCCACGACAGTAGCAATGCGATCCAGCGCATCGACGCGCACCAATTCGCACGTGACAACGGACACAGCGGACCTTCGACCCACGCACAAAACCACGTGCACAACGCCCTCAACGCACAAAAAGACAACGCCGCGCATCGCTGCGCGGCGTTTGGCACCAAAGCCACCCACCGGATTCGAACCGGTGACCTGAGCTTTACGAAAGCTCCGCTCTACCAACTGAGCTAGGGCGGCGGGGTGATCTCACCAAAGGTGGTTCAATCTACTTGGCAGGATACCAGCACACGGCGTATCAACACGGGACACGACACTGCAGCACGTTCGAAAGCAAACGCCTTACTGGCTGACAACGTTGGGCGACGCAGCACGATTGGATGCAAGCGAACCACGCAACCGAGCTGCTGCCTCGGCCTCTGCACCGGTGGCGTCCTTCAGCAAGGCTGCAAGATCATCACGCTGCCGACGCGTTGTGTGATCGCCGAACCGACGAACACTGCCCGCGGCCAAATCCAAAAGACGATCTCGATCCTCACCCGCATCGGGGGCCAATGCTGCATCAAGTAACGCACGCTGCGACTGCGCGTTGTCGATATTTGCAAGAACCTCCCCAGCTAACAACTGTTGACCACCCTCACCTTGATTGACCAACTGTGTCAGGGGCCCCAAGGCATCCGCCGCAGATAGTCCACGGGGCGAGATCGCCGCAAGATCTCGAAGTGTCGACAACGCCCGTACAGCAAAGATGCGGCGCTGGGCATCATTCAGCGCATCACGCTGCGTAATCTCGCTGAGCACGTTCGCGGCGGCATCTGCCGATGCAGCGTGCTGCATCAGCGTTAACCCAGGCACCGATTCCAACGCTGGACGTGCACGGTTCAAATCATTCTGGGGAAGGACCAACAGCACCGGCAAGCCAATTGATTCAAGCAATGGTGCTGCATACTCAGCACCAGAACTCTGTGGTGGAGCCAGTTCAATCCACACCAAGTCAAGTGCACCGCCATTGGGCAAGGTGGAATCAAGCCCACTGCCAACGGCGACAACGCGATACCCGGCAGTCTCCAACGCTTCCACGCCGCGATGCCGAGCGACATCGTCAGCAGCAACGACTGCAGCAAGTCGGCCAGCCCCCCCCAGTGCGGCACGGCCAAGCAACGGCACAACACGATCAGAACCCGGGAAGGCCGTATCGGGCATGGCCGCAGCTGTGACTAGGGCAGCCTCGAATCGCACCCGCGGATCATCGAACACCAAGGCCTCGAGCAACGGCTCACGATCGCCGCCCTCGATGAGGTCACTGCTGCCAGCGACGCGGCCCATGGCATCGAGTGCGTCAAGCGCTAACTCTGCATCCTGTTGATCCATAGCCATGGCAAGTACATCACGAGCAACATCTGGGCCGTGAATGGTCGCGTAGAACGCCGGCGAACGATCCAGTTCAGGCAATACTGCGGAAAGGTCTTCATCGCCCAAGCGATGCGACAACCGCAAGTTTGCAGCCACGAATGTCGCCAATGCTGCACGGTCATCGGGTGCGATTGTGCGAGCAGCATGCGAATGTCTTGCTGCCATGACTGGGTGGTACAGCCGACCTGGCACAGTAACGGTTACCAGCCCAATGGTCGGATCCCACTGCCAAATGTTCTGTCGCTGGGTAATGTCGCCATCTTGCGTGCGTACACGCACGGGTCTCGCACGCAAGTGCTCCAACTCCGACAAGTAGCGACGAGCCATGTTCGTGTGCAGTGCGGAAAGGTCTGCCGTTGCTGGATCGCGAAGCCCCAGCCTGACCAAAGCGTCAGCTGATGCCTCTTTGGCCACGACAGATGCATCTGGACTCTGATACAGCGACAGTAATGCTGCCTGCGCGTGTGGATACCCGATCTCAGCAAGCGCATCGGCGATCAGGACCTGCTGATCTGCAGGCAAGTGTGGCAACGCAACAACCAACGGATGCACCGCTTCTCGACCAACCGCCGGAAGCATGCGCACCAATTCCAAGCGAATATTCGAGGGCAAGTCTGTGCTGTTTATCGCACGCAATGCTGGTGGCACGGCGTGCTCTCCAGCAGCAAGCAATCGACCTGCACCAATTTGACGCTCACGACGAGTGCCCCCGAGCATGGGGATAGCAGATTCAATGCGACCTTCGTCACGAGCCTGATCGAGCCGACCCAACTCAACTCGCTTTTCGATGCGGCCAGACATTTCTTCCAGTTGCGGGATTTCTCGACCCCATCGAAACGCCCGTGTCAGTCGATCACGAAGGCTTGGGTCATCGTCGACAATGTTCGCCAACTCAGCATCCGAAACGTCACTATCAAGCAGCGTTTGACCACTGGCCGCCGCAAGATCAACCTGTGCGGTCAAGCTGTAGTGCACGAAGTCTTCGAGCAACAACACAGCATCCGCGGCACGCGCGGGCAAAGCAAAGATGGTTACGAGCAGGGCTGCAAGCCCGAGGCGATGAGCGAATCGCATGCCTGAAAATCTCCGTGGCGGGGCTCTGCAGAGCCCATCCAATGTCTGAGTAGATCATCGACCAACCCCGCTGCCACATCGGTGGTCACCAACGCAGCAGGGAGGCTGCCCACTATACTCCCCTTGGCATAGGTACGGCTTGCTCAAGTGGGCCGTGGAAACAGGGAAACGCGGTGAAAAGCCGCTGCGGACGCGCCGCCGTGATGGGACATTGACTGAATTTAAGGCCCCCACCGTTCAAAGGGCCAACCACAGCTCACCTCGCCAGAGTCAAAGCCGCCATTGAGGCCGCCACCGAGGTAAGCACCAGTCCCCAGTCGGAACACCTGCCTGCGTCAGAACTGGTTTCTCGACCCGCGCGCATCGGGACGGGCGACATGGCGCCATGTCCATCGATCTAGCGCCAATCGCCGTTCGTCCTCGCCCGCACCTTCAGGTATGCCCTCAGGGGCATTGGAGCGAACGAAGCAATGGTGACGCCCACAGCTCTCGTCCTGGCATTGACTCAATTGAGCGCAACGGCCAACCCCTGGGCCGACCACGTCGTGTCCTTCACCCCCGGCACTGGTGGTTCCACTGGTTTCAGCAACCCCACGACGTGTCTGGGCCCTCCGGAACGCTTCACCGGCGAGGCCTCAGCCGTGGCAACAGTCGTATCACCTTTTTCACCCACATGGGGCATCGATGAACTCGTCTCCATTGGCCTAGGTGGCTCCATTGTGCTGTCGTTTGACGAACCCGTTCGAGATGACCCCGACAACCCTTGGGGCATCGACCTGTTGCTCTTTGGTAATAGTGGCTTGATCGATGGCGCCTATCCATCTGGCATCTGCACTGGACTGTTCGGCGCCGATGGCGGCATCGTGGAAGTCAGCCCTGACGGCGACACGTGGTGGCTCGTCGATGTTCAAGCAGATGCGCCCTGGGCCACACTGGGCTGGCGTGACGCAGGACCCTATGACGCCATACCCGGCAATGTCCCCACCGATGTCGTACTCCCGGTGAATCCATCGATTGCACCTGAGTGGGTGATTGGTCTGGACTATGCCTCCATCGTAGATTTGTATGCAGGCAGTGCCGGGGGCACCGGCATCGATCTTGCGTTGATTGGGCTCGATGCTATTACGCATGTACGCATCAGCGTGCCTAACGATGCATTCCTTGCTGCAGAAATCGAAGCCCTCGTTGACGTGGGCCGCTGGGGTGATGCCACGGGCGACCATATTGTGTCTGTAGACGACGTATTGGCGGTGGTTGGCGCCTTTGGCGCAACCAATAACGTGTTGGCCGATCGTGATCATGATGGCATAGTGGACGTGTCGGACTTGCTCATCGTGCTGGAAACATGGCCATGAGCGCAGTATCAACACGCGGGTTCACCATGGTCGAAGTCCTAGTAGTCGTAGCGATCATCGTCGTGCTCGCTTCGGTACTCGTGCCTGTAAGTGGCTACGCCCAAAGCGCCGCCCAACGGGCGCAATGCATGGCCCATTTACGACAAATGACATTGGCAGCAACCTCATGGGCTATCGAACACCAAGGCGCATTCCCGCCGGGCTTGCTGCACGGAACAGACCAGGACTGCTTGAGCGGCGACGTTCGCGCTTGGGACTGGCATCGCCGCGCAGATGGTGAAGTTAACCCCGGGCTGCTATGGCCCTACGTCTCGGGCGCTGGAGCCAACGAAGTACTGCGTTGCCCCACGGCATCGCACGTGTCGGCTTCTTGGAGCGGCGACCCTGTGACGGGGTACAACTACAACGTCGCGTTCATCGCCGGCGAGGCTCGATCGCCAGCCCCTGATGACAAGGATCTTGGGGCGTATGACCTGTTGTCACCAAAGTCGAACCTCGATGGCGCAACGCACCTGACGCTCAGTCAGTGCCCGCGCGGGGCCTCTGTTGCCCTGTTTGGCGTTGGCGGCCGACGCAATGGCGTGAATAAGTTCATGCGATCGCCTGTGAATGCGGGACCGGAGTACGACCTTGCCTATGCGGGCGGACAAGCCTTCCCGATGGGCTCAAACGCAGGCCGAGTAGACGGCTCGGTTGTGACGGTCGAATTGCCCCACCGCGGCCAGTTCGCTGACGATTTGCCCACTTGGATCGTCGATCAGTTGGATTTCCCTCAAAATGGATTCCTGTCTGAAGACGCATCGGCCTACGACCCACGATAATGCAGCACATGAAACGCACAGTCATGGTTGAAAAATGCGTGTGCCACGATGTGCCCTTCCAACGCATTGCGGCATTCGCTGCCGATCGCCCCGAGACGACGCTTGATTGCGTCCGCGAGGCATTTGGCTGTGGCGGCTCCTGTGGCATGTGCCGGCAGTACATTCGTCGCGTGCTGACCACTGGCGAAACATCTATTCCGCTCATTGTGCCCGCCCAGAGCACATCACAATGACCGTACATGGCGTCACGCTCGACGCGCTGCTCGATGCAGCGACTGCTCTGGTCAAAGAGCCACTTGATGTGCAACCCTGTGCACTTGACGATGCAGCTGGCCGAACCTTGGCGCAGCCTCTGCTTGCCGACCGTGATCACCCGCCCTTTAACCGCGCGGCTATGGACGGGTACGCCCTGCGACATGCCGAGCACGCCGACACGATGACATGCGTTGGTCGAATTGATGCTGGCGCTGATGTGCACATCACAGCGCCTGCTGGTGCGTGTGTCGCGATCGCAACGGGGGCGCGTGTCCCCAATGGCCTCGATACGATTGTGCAGCACGAATGGACACGGACCACGGACAAGTCCATCACGTTTCAGCGAATGGCGGATATCGGCTCAAACATCCACCTGCAAGGGGCAGACGCCATTGCTGGAACTCAACTTCTGCCCAAGGCCACGATGCTCGACACGGTTGCCCTAGGACTCGCATCGGCGTGTGGCGAAACATCACTTCATGTTCGTCGCCACCCCACTGTGGCTGTATGCACCAGCGGCGATGAAGTGGTCGCGGCCACTGACACACCTGCTGCGCATCAGATTCGCAATAGCAATGGCCCCATGATCGCATCGCTTGTGCGTCGTCTTGGAGCAATGGTGCAAAGCACGACACATCTTCGTGATGACGCTGATGCGGTGCTTGCACCGCTCGCTGACCTTGTGGCTCCCGCGGATATCATCGTCACGACCGGCGGTATCAGTGAAGGCCAGCGAGATGTCATTGCAGCGGCATTTGACGATCTGGGTGTCACGTGGACCATCATCGGCGCCACGGTCAAGCCTGGACGCCCGATTCGTCTAGGCATGCTCGGTGAAACGATCGTGGTGTGCCTGCCGGGCAATCCAGTCTCCGCCCTGGTCATGGGGTCGCTTGTGCTCAGTCGAATCTGTGAGGCAATGCTTGGGCGAGCCCCCAAGCCCTGGACCCCCACCCCGCTCGTAGAGGCAGTCAACCCGAATCCACGACGAACACTGATCCGCCCGTGCCACGTGATGAACGGAGCCATTTGTATTCCAACCTGGCAAGGCTCGGGCGACCTCGTCCATGCCGCTGGCACGCATGGTGTCGTACGGGTGCCCATGCAAGACGAGCCGATTCCAGCGGGAGCACTCCTTCCATTTTGTCCATGGCCATGACCGACACCGTGACTATTAAGGTGCAGTGCCTTGGCCAACTGGGCGAGTTGGTGTCGCGATCACCAATAACGATTACCTGCGGAGCAACTGTTGCCGATGCCATCGAAACATTGGCTGGGGCTCACCAGGCGATTGCAGCAATGAGTCAGTCCATTGCACTGGCGACGGACGATGGCTACCTCACCCCCACTGCAGTGCTAACAGATGGCATGTCAGTGCTCGTCGTTCCACCCATCAGCGGAGGATGATGGTGGTGCCAGACACCGCTGCACAACCACCTACCCACGGCCAAACTGGCGATTGAGTTCCTCAAGTGTGACACGCATCGATGTGGGACGGCCGTGTGGGCAGTTAGATGAACGTTCAATGCTGTCGCGAGCATGAAGCAGATCACGTAACTCTCGATCCGTCAGTCGATCTCCCGCCTTGATCGCCGCTTTGCATGCCATCATGTCGAGCACATCACGTAGCGCCGTCTCTTCATCTGCACCGTGTAGAGCCCCAGCACGATCCAAGAGATCCTCTACGAATGAAACAAGATCGACACCGCGTTCCATGAGCAACAACGGAGCGGCGTGAATAGCAAGTGTTGATGGGCCAAGTGGTGCTAGATCTAGACCAAGCCGACGACACAGCCCTGCAACGCTCGCCCCACGGTCACCGGCATCGCCTTCCACTTCAACGGCGACAGGCACTATCAACTGCTGCGATGGCAAGTCGCCAGCCCCCACGCGTTCAAGCAACCGCTCGAACATGACACGCTCATGCAGCGCATGCTGATCGACAATGAGCAATCCATCCTTGTCCTCAACGACCAACCACTTGTCGTGGCACTGCATGAATCGCAGTTCAGGGTCAACACCGTCAATAGTGGACGCCTGCGAGCTCATCGTGACTCTAGGCATGGCTGGCTCTGCTCCAGCGTCACCCTTGCTCGGTGGCGGAATAACTGCTGGCAATCGCCCAGCGCCAAAGAGCGCCCTTGACTCGGGTGGTAGATCTGGACGTGGCAAGGGCATTGGTGGCACGAGATCTTTGGCATCCAATGCAGCGCGTACAGCATCACGAACAACCACAAAAACGAGTCGCTCGTCACGCAGACGAACCTCCGTCTTGGCAGGATGGACATTCACGTCCACCCGAGTTGGATCAACACCTATAAACAGCGCCGCAATGGGGTGCCGAGATGGCTCGATAAGTCCTCGAAAGGCCTCTCGCAGCGCCTGGCGAATAGCTCGATCGACTATTGGTCGCCCATTGAGACAAATGATTTGGTGCGTTGATGCTGGCCGAGCAGTGTCGGGCGGACCGACCAAGCCCCACAATGACACACCATCGCGCGTCACGTCGATGTCGATAAGGGTGTCGTGCAACTCACGGCCAAGCAACGCCACGCAACGATCTCGCGGCGACTGTCCACTTGGCAATTCCAATCGAGCACGCCCCTCCGTTGTCAGCGTAAAGCCGACACTTGGGTGCGCCGCGGCAAGGTCGCGAATGACCCGGCGAACTCGCCCACTCTCGGCGCGAGCCGTTCGCAGAAACTTCCGTCGCGCGGGCACACGACCGAATAACCGGCCAACCGTCACGGTCGTTCCGCAGGGCGCAGCAGTTGGCGACACCTCGCCTTCGTCGCCATGATCGACAATCAACTGCGCGCCAGCGTCATGCCGAACTGGCCGTGACACGATGTCGAGCCGACTCACCGAGCCTATTGATGCAAGCGCTTCGCCGCGAAAGCCCATGGTTGCAATGCCGTCAAGATCCTCTACACACGACACCTTGCTCGTAGCGTGAGGTGCCACGGCCAGCACCAATTCATCGGGTTCAATGCCGTCTCCATCGTCTTGAACACGTAGACGTTCCAGCCCACCATCCATAAGGTCAACGGTGATTCGATGTGCTCCAGCGTCGATTGCATTTTCGATGAGTTCCTTCACCACACTTGCAGGACGCTCCACCACTTCACCCGCGGCGATTTGGTTCACAACGTGCGGCGACAACTGACGAATTGGCATCAGATGGCTTGCTCGGGCGTAGGTGCCCCGGTCTGCCGTTGCACGAGCGGCCATGGTCGACCGCGGCCAAAGGCACGGCGTGTGAGTTTTGGGATGATCGGTGCTTGCTTCCGTTTGAATTGAGCTTGGTCAATGACCGTACGCCACTTTTGCACCATGGCTAGATCGACACCAGCGGCCGCAGCAGCTGCTGCGTCATCAAGCTCCACTTCGACAAGGGCGCGAATGATCGCATCGAGCGTGTCGTATGACGGCAAACTGTCTTGGTCACATTGATCAGGTCGCAATTCCGCAGATGGTGGCCGCTCAATAACCGACGCAGGAATTGGAGGTTGAGGTAGGCCCACTTGCGCAAAGTGCTCGTTGATCCATCTTGCCATGGCGTAGACGTCCGTCTTGAGTACATCGCCAATTGGACACATCGCACCATTCATATCGCCGTAGAGCGTGGCGTAGCCCACAGCCAATTCCGACTTGTTGCCACAGGCCAAAACCAAGGATCCCCTTGCATTGGAACGACCCATAAGCAGCATGCCTCGAGCCCGAGCCTGCAAGTTCTGATCGACCAGATCACCCTCTTGCACACTGTCGCCAAGCACCGTTCGAAGGGCTGCGTGCACTGGCTCGATGCCCAGCGATTCAAGACGCACGCCAAGCGCTTGAGCAATTGCATCGGCGTCTGCGCGTGTTTCGCTTGATGTGTAACGGCCTGGCATGGTGATGGCATCAACAGCATCAGGGCCTATCGCCGACACCGCAAGCGATGCAACGACAGCCGAGTCAATGCCGCCGCTCAACCCGAGCAGCACGCCAGGCGCGTTCGTCTTGTGGACATAGCCTGCAATCGCCTCACGCAATGCGAGCACGCGTTGTTCGTCGATATCAGCCCGCGGCGGGTCGTCGAGTCGACCGAAGGCTTCTAGGTCAACATCGATTCGAGATGTTGCTTCAAATGGGGCACGTAATGCACGCAGTCGACCTGCCGTGTCTACGGCGATGGCATCGCCGTCGAAGACTAGATCATCGTGTGCCCCGGCCTGATTGACGGCCACCACATCGACACTGTGCCCCGCGGCGACTTCACACAACCTCGCACGCTGGCGTTCGTGCTTGCCCACGATGAACGGGCTCGATGACACCACCACGAGCACGTCGGCGCCCGCATCAATGGTGTCTGCGATGGGGTCAACCATGTAAGGACCAGCGTCGACATCGCCACCTTGCCAGCAGTCTTCGCACACCAACAGGCCAAGGCGTCGGCCGGCAAAGGGCACCACACACGCTCGCTCGCCGGGCGTGAAATACCGATCTTCATCAAACACGTCGTAGGCCGGCAACAGCCGCTTCGCCGCAATGGCGGTAACGGCACCATCGGTGCATGCAATCAAGGCGTTGAAGAGCCCGGTCTCCCCGAGCCACGGTGCGCCAAGCAGCAATAGTCGATCAGCTGGAACATCCGCTGCCAACACGCCAACGGTGTCGCGGCAGGCCGCGGCAAAGCCATCCCGAAGCAGAAGGTCACGCGGCGGATACCCACACACTGCCAATTCCGGAAGCACCAGCACATCGAGTCCATCGGCCCAGGCCTGCTGCGCGGCGCCGCTGATAGCGGACGCTGCGCCATGCAGATCGCCGATGGTTGGATCATGTCGGAGCAGCCCAATGCGCATGCGTACAGGATAGGGGCAGGCGAACGTTGTGCCCTAAAAATGACACGAGGCCCGATCAGATGATCGGGCCTCGTGGCGATTATCAAATGGTCATTGGCCCAAGGCCTCAGCAGAGGACGTTGGCAGCTTCAGCAATGCAGGACACCGCCTGCCGAGCGGTAAAGGGCTTACGGAGCATTCCGTCAAACCCACCTTGCCCCAGCGCCGCGGCCTGACCGTCGGTCAATGTTCGGCACATGCAAACGATCTTCATCCCTTGCAGATCGTCATTCGCCCGAATGGACGCGATAGTCGCAGCAGGATCACCACCGCACATGGCAAGGTCGAGAAGAAGGACGTGTGGACGGAACCGTTCGCACTCCATACCAAGCGAAAAAGCCGAACTACAGGTGCGGAGGTCGTAGTCGGTCTCGCTTGAAAGAACGTCGATGAGCGCCTCGCTCACGGCAACATCAGAGTCCGCTACAAGTACTCGCGATTGACCGCTCATAAGGCCATCCATGGGTATGCCGTGGCTGCGCATGAACTGCACAAGGTTAGAAACTGGGATACGACGATCCTTTGAACCGGGTATGCGATAGCCATTGAGCTGGCCGGAGTCGAACCATTTGCTAACGGTTCTGGCTGCGACGTTGCAGATCTTGGCGACTTCACCGGTGGTTAGGACGTCCTTGTCGAATGCTTGCATGGGTGTCGGTCCTCGTTGACGTGCGTTAAGTGATGGCCCCGGGGGCCACCCCTGAGGTTCAATTCCGGAATCGGCCGGACACAGAGGACAGTCCAGTTGTGCGGGTAATTCTTTCACCAAAGTTTCAGACAACCCGCATAACCCCTCTGATTCGTACCAAAGAGGACATTTTGCAACCACGTTATTGGACACGACCGCCCGGATCGCTGTTTCGAGACCTACAGCCAGATCGACTTTCCGTGGTGTTGGCGGATCAACGCTCGATGCTTGGCCCAGCAGCCCGAACCTCATCATCGAGTTCATACTTGGCGTCATTGGCCCGGAATCGAGCTGCCAGGTTATTGGCAGCGACATCCCATTGGCCGGGGTCGGCCCATGTATTTCGAGGGATCAGCACCTTGTCGGGCACACCGTTGCAAGCATCAGGCGTCAACAGGCCGAAGACCTCATCGGGTGTCCAATTGGCCTCTCGAAGAGAGCCATCAAGAATGGCAGTTACAAATGCACGGGTCCAGGGCAGGCTGAATCGATTGCCAATGCCATAGGGCCCTCCTGTCCAGCCGGTATTCAGTAGCCAGACATCAGCACCATGTTCTTCAACGCGCCGAGCGAGCCATCGGGCGTACACCATTGCTGGCCGTGGCAGAAACGGGCCGCCGAAGCACGGGCTGAAGTTGGGCGTAGGCTCAGTGACCCCCGCCTCAGTACCCGCGAGTTTCGACGTGTAGCCGTTGACGAAGTAGTACATGGCCTGTTCAGGCGTGAGTTTGGCCACCGGGGGTAACACGCCAAAGGCATCGGCCGTCAGGAAGATGACGTTTTTAGGGTGCCCTCCCATCGATGGCACGACAGCCCCGGGAATGAAATCCACTGGATAGGTCACACGCGTGTTTTCAGTCTTGAGCGAGGAGTCGTAGTCTGGCACACGACGCTTCGGGCAGATATCGGTGTTCTCAAGCACTGAACCGAACCGAATGGCGTTCCAAATCTGCGGTTCACCTTCCTCGGTGAGCTTGATGCACTTGGCGTAACAGCCCCCTTCGAAGTTGAAGACGCCTTGATCAGACCAACCATGTTCATCGTCGCCGATGAGTGGACGATTGGGGTCTGCTGAAAGCGTTGTCTTTCCCGTACCTGACAAACCGAAAAACAAGGCGACGTTCGAGTCGTCATCCGCTGCGACGTTTGCACTGCAATGCATGGGAAATACGTCAGCGTCGGGCATGTCGTAGTTCATCGCGAAGAAGATGCCCTTCTTCATTTCACCGGCATACTCGGTGCCAATGATGATGACCTTCTTTTGCTCAAGTGACTGGACAATGGCCAACGGACTTGAAACACCATAGGCGGCTGGGTCATGCAACTTCAGTGTGGATGCATTCAGAATGGTCCAGTCTGCAGGCGTTTCCCCAGCAGTTGGATCATCGATGAAGAGCGTCTTGGCGAACAATGCATGCCATGCGAATTCCGTGATTGCGGACACGCGAAGGCGATGTCGCTCATCGGCACCGCAATAGCCGTCAAACCGATACAACACAGGCTGACGTTCAAGGTGCTCACGGGCGAGCACTTCCAGCCGCGAGAAATTCTCTGGCGAAATCGGCTGGTTCACGGCCCCCCAGTCAATGTTGTCGTGAATGCCAGGCGTGTCTTCAAGGTACTTGTCCTTGGGACTACGCCCGGTGCGTTCACCGGTGTCCACGGCAAGTGCACCATTCGCCGCAAGAATGCCCTCCCCTCGCTTGAGCGCTTCCTCCACCAAATGCGCAGCCGTCAAGTTGTGGTGCACGGTGGTCGAGAAGGTCAGCGGATCGGTGCTTGTAGCGGTGCTCATGCGTTGCACTCCGGGACTGAAAGGCGTCGCTGCTGGGATCGCTAGCGGGGCATCGTCGCCCTGCGGAGAACTGAAAAAGCGAGGCCAAAGGAAGCGAGGCATTGTAGCAATCGACCGGTGTATTGACCGTCCATGAATGAAGGCGGTACCCTGCTCAATCTATGGCGACCGTAGCTCAGTTGGTTAGAGCACCTGGTTGTGGTCCAGGAAGTCGCGGGTTCGAGTCCCGTCGGTCGCCCTTGGGAATCAATCTGCCCAGATGGGCAAACTTCGATAGTCGTATCCTCTGTTTTTTGAGCAGGATCTGAGCCATGCAGCTTCACCTGGTGCAATACGACATCGTCTGGGAAGACAAAGAAGCCAACCACGCCCGGGCAGACGCCCTCATCGATGCCGCGGCGCCAGCCCCCGGCGGCCTGATTCTCTTGCCGGAACTGGGCGATACGGGCTTCAGCTTGAACCTCGATGCAATCGTTGATGATCGCTCTGGCACATGGGCCAGTTCACTTGCCAAGAGGACCCAGTGCTGGGTGCAGCATGGCTGGGCTGATCGCAATGCCGCAGGCCGGGGCGTCAATATTGCTGGCGTTTTTGCCCCCTCAGGCGAGCTGCTATGCGAGGCGCACAAACTTCACCCGTTTTCCATGGGTCGTGAACATGAAGTGTTTGTCGGCGGCGAGGCCATTCAATTAGCTGCAGGCGTGGCCGATGCGGTGCTCTGCCCGTTGACCTGCTACGACCTACGCTTCCCTGAAGCATTTCGTATGGCTGCACTTGCTGGTGCAGAGGTGTTCACTGTTGGTGCGTCGTGGCCCGCAAGCCGTGCGCACCACTGGAGGGCGCTTGCCATTGCACGAGCCATTGAAGATCAGGCCATCGTTGCAGCGGTGAATCGAACTGGTAGTGATCCGAATCTCTCGTATGTCGGAGGGTCGCTCATTGTGTCACACACCGGGGAGGTACTCGCCGAGGCTCATCAGGGCGAGTGCGTCTTGAGTGCTGATGCCGACATTGACGCGATGCGAGCATGGCGAGAGCGCTTTCCTTGCTTGCGCGACGCCCGCGCGGACTTGCAAGGCCAGTTGCCTGTTCACATTGCCGGTCGTTGACCGAGTCTGTGGCCATCGAGTACCTTGGAGGGGCTTCGGCAACGGCGAGGTAGCTCAGTTGGTAGAGCACGGCATTGAAAATGCCGGTGTCCCCGGTTCAAGTCCGGGTCTCGCCACGTCCCAATACAACAGGCCCGTGGCCCTCCGCGGGCCTGTTGTATTGAAAGCCTGCAGGCGTTTCGTCGACTGTTCATGCCACTGGCCCCCGCACAATCCGCACAACCTGCCCCAATCCGCACAACCTGCCTTGTTGTGAGCTCACTAGGGCCCAAACATGCACGACTCGCTGCAGTCCCCCATTCATCGCGCCGATCGAATGATCGTCATGGGAGACGGAACACACATGGAATCACGACTTGGCGATGTACTCGTCCACCGCGGTGTAATGAACGCCGGGCAGGTTGACCGGGTCCTAACTGAACAAAGCCGTACTGGCGAACCCTTCGGCGTGCTCTGCGAAAGGCTCTACAACGTGCATCCAAACGATGTTGAAGCAGCATGGGGCGAGCAATACGCACGCCTGACAATGCGCATCGATCCACACACCGAAGCCTTTGACCCGGCAGTGCTGGGCTTGGTGGATCCCCGGCAAGCGTGGCAGTTCGGATGCCTGCCTGTGCGATGGGATGCCAATGAAGTCATGGTGGCCACATCGGAAGCAAAATTGGTACGGGCGCATCGATTCTGTACCCGCCGTATTCCTCATCCGGTATTTCTTGTCCTCTGTGAACAAGAAGATCTTGAGGCATCGCTGCAACGGTGGTACCCACTACCTGGAGCGAAGGCCGCATAACGCTGACCACGTGTTAGCCACGTGCGACAACTCGCCACACAAGGCAGTCAGCCCAAGCGATCAGGATTCAACGCAAGTAGATCATCCACAACGAACAGTCCGTCTCGGCGAATTGTCTCACCGTCAAAGATAATCTCACCACCGCCATACTCAGGCCGCTGAATCAAAACCAAATCCCAGTGGATATCACTTTTGTTGCCATTGTCAGCATCGTCGTAGGCCTGCCCCGGCGTGAAGTGCAAAGACCCCGCGATCTTCTCGTCGAACAAGATGTCCATCATCGGCTCGAGAATATACGGATTAAAGCCAATTGCGAACTCCCCGACAAACCGTGCGCCTTCGTCTGTGTCGAAAATTGCATCGAGCCGTGACGCCCCCTGCTCGGCAGTAGCGTCAACAACCTTGCCATCCTTGAAGGTGAGGCGCACATTCTTAAATGCGTTGCCCTGATATACCGTTGGTGTGTTAAAGGCAATCACACCGTTCACGCTGTCACGCACGGGCGCTGAAAACACTTCACCATCGGGAATATTGTGCGAGCCTGTACACGGCACTGCGGGAATGCCTTTGAGCGAGAATGTGAGATCAGTTTCGCCAGGGCCTTTCAGATGCACCGCATTGGCATCCGCCATGCGCTGCCGAAGTACATCAGCTGCTTGAGCCATTGCGCCATAATCGAGCGTGCATACATTGAAGTAGAAGTCTTCAAAGGCCTCAGTGTTCAATCCAGCCAGCTGAGCCATGCTTGGCGTGGGCCAACGAAGGACGCACCATCGCGTGCGCTTGACCCGCTCTTGCATGTGCACGGGTTGCCCATACAGACGCCCCCACGCCAATTGCCGCTCGCTTGGAATGCCAGAAGACTCATTGGCGTTCATGCCACCACGTAGTCCTATGTACGCATCCATGTGCTTCATGCGGTGCAAATCGCTTGCCGCCATTTGCTCAAATTGCTCATCGCTACCTGCTTCAACCAACGCGCGCATGATGCGACCGTTGCGCATAGCAACATGCGGATGAGCCCCCGCATCACGCGCGGCGCGCACAAGCGCGATCACCATGGCCTCGGGCACATCAAAGGCCTCGATGAGGACGTGCTCGCCGGCTTGCAACTTTGTCGAGTGCGTAACTAGCCCATTGGCCAGTGTTGTGATTCGTGGATCCAGCATTGTGGAGAGTTCCTCTTGTGTAGGCCACGCAGCATAAACGCCCACTCAACTGAGTGTGACCATGGCGTCCTTGAGCCAAGCGTCGGGCGCAGGCTGCTCCCGACCGAGCACATCCGCATGCAACACAGGAAGGTCGGGGCGGAAACGGCACCAGCCGCACATGCGCGACTCCGGCCGAGATTCTCCGCTCCAGAAGCCATCGGAAGCCCTCCCCCACGCCACGCGACTACCTTGCGCAGGATGGCGGTCCCATCGCTCTTCGGGAGTACCAAGCACGGCAGCCTCGAATTCACGAGCCGTATCCGCACGCTCCCCAGCGACCAATATGACATTCTGTGCGCGGGGCATGAACTGTTCGTACGCCTTCATCAGTAACCCACGAATACGATCGGTGCGATCGTCAAAGCCCCCTGGCAATCCAATAGCTAGCGAAACATGATCACCCTCCCATGGCCCCACCACTCGCACGCCGCCGACCTCTATGCCAGCGTCGTCACGCACCGTCAGTTCTTCGCCGATTCGAGCTCTGTGCAAAAAGCCTGAAGCACGCACCACAAGGTGCTGCATCGACATGTCGTCAAGATCTTCACGCCAGCGAATACGCACGAGATATGGCCGAGCGATCTGTTCTAAAACGCGAAGCCGCGGTGACAAGACAAGTTGCCGAGCAGGTTTGTCGGATTCATCTAATCGCTTTAAGTGCAAGTAAAAGGTCGTTTCTCCGCGAGACACACGCAGATCGCACGTCCGACCACTTGGCGTTTCCACTTCAGCTCGAAGAGACCAGCCCGCGTGGGCAAGTCGATCCGCCACCATCGCCTCGACCCAGATATCCATGAATCGTCGGCGATCTGTTTGCGTCCGAAGCGACTCCACCATGGGCGCAAGACCGCGATGACCTCCCCAAGACCGAACGCGTTCGACGAGCATGGGATCCAAGTCGATTGCGAAACGATCAATTGCGTCACTCATGTGCTTGAACGCCCCCAGCCACCATCGGGCCTATGCACACGGTGCAGAGGAATGCGGCACGAGTCGCCGAACGTGTCTTGCTGTGGCCAGTACGCATCAAGTCGCTCGGCAAGGAGTTCGTTTTCGACAGTGGCCTTGCGAGTATGCACTTGTAGCTCCTGTGCCTGCCGTCGACTCAAGCGAACGTGCATGATCACGGCATCGTCCACGTAATCGCGGCCAAGGACCTTCGTGCGTCGCTCGAGAAACGCCACTGCTGCAGCATCTTCCAACGGCAGCCGAACGTGCAATGCATGGGTTGGCCCAAACACCGCATCTCGCACAACTTCTGAAAGTGCATCAAGGCCTTCTCCGGTGACCGCGCTGACGGGAATTGCATCAGGATGCCGACGCATCCACCCAAGCAACTCATCTCCACGTTCAAGTCGGTCCACTTTGTTCAGAACCAGTTGACGCCGTTGCGAGGTGGCACCAATTGCATCAAGTGTTTCCAGAACCGTGCCAAGGCGAAGATCCGCACCTGGCTCAGAAACGTCAACGACCACTAGCAGCAAGTCGCCATGTACGGTTTCCTCAAGCGTCGAACGAAACGAAGCAACCAAATGGTGTGGCAATTCTCGAATGAAGCCGACCGTGTCACTTACGAGCACTTCGGCGCCATCACCGAGCGCCCACTTCTCAACACGTGTGGACAATGTGGCGAAGAGCTGATCATTCGCAAACGCACCGCCTTGTGTGATGTGATTAAAGATTGACGACTTTCCAGCGTTGGTGTACCCGACAAGCCCGACAGTGAAGTGATCAGCATTTCGCTTCTCTACTTGCCGGACCGTTCGCTTGTGAATAGTCTCGAGCTCTCGCTTTAACTGTTTGCGACGGCGCTGTACCAATCGACGATCAATTTCCAATTGCTGTTCGCCCGGGCCACGGGTGCCAATGCCAACGGGTGCACCGCCGGTAACTTGACCGAGGTGGTCCCACATTGCCCGAAGCCGGGGGTAGGTGTACTCCAGTTGTGCCACTTCCACTTGCAATCGAGCTGCATGCGTTGCAGCACGCCGAGCGAAGATGTCAAGAATGAGCTCGCTGCGATCGATGATCTTCACCTCGCAGGCTTGCTCTAGGTTTCGGATTTGTGCCGGCGACAGGTCGTGATCAAAAATCGCCGTCGAGGCGTTCACCATTTTCAACAGACCAATGAGTTCCTGCACCTTGCCCCGACCTAGAAACGTCCGGCCCTTGGGCAATCTGAGTTTTTGGGTCAATTCCCCGACGACTTCCGCGCCTGCCGTGTCAGCGAGCGATCGCAACTCCGTCAATCTTGCTTGCAAGCCCACAGGCGCGTGCGGAAACTGCACCGCAATGAGCACGGCCCGTTCCCGGGCGACTTTGAGCTGCTCGCGGTTCGGTTGAGACATAAGACGGTGTACAGGCTCCGCAGCGGCGTAGAATGGTGTACCTGCCGCACGGTGCATGGTACGCCGCCGGGCAGACTTTACGAGAATCCCACGTATGAACTTTAGACAGATCGTCGCCCCAGTCCTCATCGTTGCCTTGACCCTTGTTCTGGCATTTGAATTGCCTCAGGCAATTGCAGCCCGTGACCGTGATTACGATTGGTACACGCCCGTCATCGATGTACGAACCTTGCTCGACGAGCGGTTTGTGCGTGAAATCGACCTCGACGCCATGCAGCGTGCCGCGATTACCGCAATGGTGGACAGCCTTGGTGACCCACACACCATCTACATACCCCCTCGAGACACCATGGTCTTTGAAAAAGAAATGAGCGGGCAGTACACCGGCATCGGCGCGGAAATTCGTGGGGTCAATGATCGACTGATGATCATTACGCCACTGGATGGCTCACCCGCATTGGAGGCCGGACTTCGAAATGGCGATGTCCTGCTCACCATTGATGGAACCGATACCAAAGGCATTGGCCCCGACGCGTGCATCGATCTCTTGTTGGGCGAACCTGGCACCATTGTCCAACTTCGAATACGTCGCCCCAACGGCACAGAAGCCGATGTCGCTGTATCGCGTGCCCCCATTGCAGCCCCAACTGTAGAAGGCCTTTTGCGTCGTGACGGGCAGTGGCAGTATTGGTTTGATGAGGCCTCAGGCCTTGCGTATGTGGAGGTAGATCAATTCACTGCTAGCACGGTCATGGAATTGCGGCGTTTTTTGGACCTGCATGATGATGCCTTGCAAGGGCTGGTCTTGGATCTTCGAGGCAACCCCGGTGGCGCCTTGCCCGCCGCAGTGCAATCGGCGGACCTATTCATGGCAGATGGCCCCATCGTGCACATCAGACCCCAGCGAGAAGACCGTGCAGACGACGCCCATACCTACTCTGCCAGAAAGGGGCACACTGCCGAAGACGTTCCAGTCGTGGTGCTGGTCGATCAGCATGCGGCCTCGGCGAGTGAAATTCTCGCCGGCGCATTGGCAAGCGGCGATGCAAGAGTGGTTGGCGAGCGAACGTTTGGCAAAGGATCAGTGCAGGAACTTCGAACGCTCGACGATGACAACGGCCTCGTCAAATTCACAACAGCGCTATACGCATTGCCTGATGGGCGCATTCTGCAACGGCACATGGAAGACCCCGAGGCTGATTGGGGGGTAGATCCATCAACAGGCTGCGTAGTTCCCGAAGATGAAGTGCAGCGATTGGCGAGACGGCAGGCGAGAGAGCCATGGCGCGTCATCAGTGCATCTGAACCAGCGTTGCCCGAGGCAACCGATCCAACTTGGATGCGCAACACATTGCTCGACCCGGCGCTTGCCGAGGCGGCAACGCTATTGCACAAACGAGTGTCCAACGGCCAATGGCCTACGCTAGAAGTGGATACCGATCTCGCATTTGAGCCACCCTCAGAAGACCTCATGCTTGCTCGCGATGCCCGTTCGATGCTGCTGGAGCGACTTGACCGTGTGGACCGTGAAATCCTGCGATTGACCGATGGCGGTGTTGAAACCCAAATGGGCTTTGATGCACTTCCGGATGACGCACAAATCAGCGTTCTGGAAGTCGTGCTTCGCGATGCCGATGGTGACATCATCGGCACTTGGAACGCAACCAACCCCCACGCAGCCCATGCCGCTTTGCATGCCTCGCAACTCAAGAAAGTTGACACCGTGCCGTGAGTGAACGCCTCGTGCTTGGCATTGAGTCCAGCTGTGACGAGACCGCCGCAGCGATTGTTGACGAGCACCGACACGTGCGTTCGTCGGTCGTCGCGTCACAGCACGACCTGCATGCGCAGTACGCAGGCGTTGTGCCAGAACTAGCAAGCCGCGCCCACGTAGAGCGCATCGTGCCAGTGGTTCGCGAGGCATGCAGTGAGGCGGGACTCCAGTTGCAAGATCTAGATGCGGTTGCCGTAGGCCATGCACCGGGGCTGATTGGTTCATTGCTGGTAGGCGTAAGCGCGGCCAAGGCACTGGCGTGGTCGCTGGGCATTCCCCTTCTAGGCGTGCACCATGTGCTCGCCCACGTGCACGCCGCTGCCCTTGATGCACCGCCCCTTGATATGCCTGCGATCGGGCTGGTTGCCTCCGGTGGACACACACACGTGTTCGCCCTAGACGAAATGGGCAATACACAATTGCTCGCGTGGACCATTGATGATGCCATCGGCGAGGCCTTTGACAAAGCAGGCACCATGCTGCGAGCGGGGTACCCAGGTGGGCCTGCCGTTGAACGCTTGGCACAAGGCGGCAATGCACACGTCATGGACTTACCCATTGGACGACCTCGCGAGGGTGGTTTTTCATTTAGTGGACTGAAGACAGCATTGCTCTACGCACTGCGGGGTCAGCCTCGTCGTATAGATGGTGTGACTGTGTTTCCTCGTGATCTTGATGCCGTGGAGCCCCAACGCCGCTGTGATCTTGCCGCAGCATTTCAGCGAGCAGCCGTTGCAGGCTTACGTCGAGGCTTGTGTCATGCCTTGGACGCTGCCTCTGACGTTACGTGCCTCGTGGCCGGCGGAGGAGTCATCGCCAATGCAACGGTGCGTGAAATGTTGACCGCCGTCGCCCAAGAGCGCTCGCTCACGCTTCGCATACCACCAGTAGCGTTGTGTGTCGACAATGCTGCAATGATTGCAGGGCTGGGCATTGTCGAGTTGTGCGCAGGCCGTTCCAGCGACTTGTCACTGCAGTCCATGGCTCGTGCGCCACTCAAGGCGGTGCTCTGATGGTGTATGACCCGATTCTCGTGCCGCCCCCACATCCTGCTGCGCTTGAGGATATTGCATTGTTAAAACTGTGCAGTACGTCATTTGGTAATGCCAGTGGACCTGGTGGGCAGCACCGCAATCGGCGGAGCACGGCCGCAACGCTCGTGCATGAAGCTACGGGTGTGCATGGCACGGCAACCGAGCGACGGAATCAAGGACAAAATCGATCAGTAGCCTTGCGGCGTTTGCGGCTTCGATTGGCCCTCAAAGTGCGCACGAAAGGTCGATACACGGGGGTGTCGATTCTGTGGGAGACACGGCGACAGGGCAAGCAGATGAGTATCAATCCACGGCACAGGGACTACCCAACGCTGCTTGCTGAGGCACTCGATTGCATCAATGCCCATCGCTGGGATGTGGCTAAGTCCGCTGGGGCATTGGGGATTTCAATGTCGCAACTGACGAAGTTGCTGCGTCACCATCCTGCAGCCCTGACCCAAGTGAATCAGCACCGAGACGATCTTGGGCTCCCACGGCTGCGCCGCTGAGACCAACGGGCTCGTGGGCCCCTGACGGATCGACTATCGTCCCGGGTATGCCCCTTCCAACGCTTGCGGATGATCACCTCGACGCCATTTTGCCTGAATTAGTTGAATTCCGGCATGACTTGCATGCCCATCCAGAACTTGGATACCAAGAGCATCGAACCTGCCAACAGGTGTGTGCTGCCTTGGATGCAGCGGGCATCGAACATACCGCTGGGCTGGCTTGCGGCACCGGGATTGTTGCGCATGTGCCTGGCGCCTCGGAGAAGGCCATCGCATTGCGGGCGGATATGGACGCGCTGCCCATTGAGGAAATGACCGGCCTCCCATGGGCATCGACGCACGAAGGAACGATGCACGCCTGCGGACACGATGGCCACACCACCGTGCTGCTGGGTGCTGCCAGGGTCCTCAAACATCTGGCCGCCAACGGTGGTTTGCCCAACCCAGTGACGTTTGTCTTTCAGCCCGCAGAGGAAGGGGGCGGTGGTGGCGAAAAGATGTGCGCCGATGGCTGCCTCGATGGCACTGTGCTGGGCCCCCCAGCAAGGGCCATGTTTGGCCTCCATGGCTGGCCAACCCTCCCGCTAGGACAGGTGTCCAGTGCCCCGGGACCGATGCTCGCTGCCGCAGACCACTTCAGCATTGAGCTAACGGGTCTCGGTGGGCACGCGGCAATGCCACACCTTGCCAAAGACCCCATTGCAGCAGCAGCCGCCATGATTCAGTCATTGCAGCACGTGGTCGCCCGGCGTGTAGACCCAGTGATGGGCGGCGTGATTTCGATCACGAGCGTGCACGGGGGCACGGCCCACAACATTATTCCAGAGCATGTTGCGTTGCTTGGCACCGTTCGGGCGGTCTACCCCGAGGCGCAGAGTGTGCTCAAAGATGGCCTGCACGAGATTGTCGACCTTCTTGCCAAGGCTCATGGCTGCACCGCGACGCTCGATTACCACGTTGGCTACCCGGTCACCGAGAATGACGCTGGGGCGACAGCGATTTACCAGGCTGTGGCCGAGGATATTCTCGGACCTTCTTGTGCCCCGCCATTTGAAATGCCCGTCATGGGCGCCGAAGACTTTGCGTATTACGGCCAACACGTCCCAGCATGCTTCTTTGCCTTAGGACTGATTCCCCCCGGCAAGGACTCCATGCCCTGTGTCCACCACCCACTGTTCGACTTCAACGATGCGGCCATTCCCATTGGCGTACGCATGTTCTGTGGGCTTGCCCTGCAGGATGGATAGTCGACCCGCCTATGGTGGATGAACGCTTGCATTGCCCTGCTTGGGCAGAGCTTCCACCTGCCACCATCACAATGGCCACGGGCACAAACCCCCGGTGAGGGCGTGTTTCCGCTACACTTAATGGCTCGACAATTTGCAGCCATTGACCACTCTTCCGAGACCGCCCACTGGCCGGGCAAGCTCACATGAGAAGGGTGGAAGGCAGGAGATCACACATGGCCAAGAAGATTGAAAAACAATTCAAAATCGTCGCCAAGGGCGGCCAGGCTACGCCTGCGCCCCCGCTTGGACCAGCCCTAGGTGCCAATGGCATTAACCCGGGCCAATTCATCACGGCGTTCAACGAACGAACGAAGGAACTCAATGGCAAACTCGTGACCTGCTTGATCACGATCTATGCCGATCGGTCCTTTGATTTCGAAATCAAGTCGTCACCAGCTGCAGCACTCATCATGGAGGCAGCGGGTATCGAGAAGGGCGCGGGCACCCCGCAAGACCCCATCGCGACGATCACAACATCGCAATGTAGAGCCATCGCCGAAGAGAAACTCGCCGATCTCAATGCCCCCACAGCGGATACTGCCTTGCACATGATTGCCGGAACAGCACGCTCGATGGGCGTCACTGTGGTGGAGGGCTGATTCGATGAGCGAAGAAACAACAGACGTTGAGGCCACCCAAGAGACCGCACCAGTTGAGGCTGCGAGCACCGAGGAATCTTCTGCCAATGAAGAAAACTCTTCGTGGAAGGCACGATTGCGTCGCCGCCGCCGCCGAACTCGAAGCGGCCGCAAACGCTCGAACAAGACATTTGCAAGCGATAACGCCGGGCCGCACACAGCCGCCAACGCCGTAGGTGTCCTCAAGAAGTTCAAACAACCCAAATTTGATCAGGCCGTTGAATGCTCTATGCACTTGGGCATCGATCCGCGCCAAGCAGACCAGCAACTTCGCGGTGCAATCACCATGCCACACGGCACCGGCAAGACTGCCCGCGTCGTGTGCTTCTGCGGAGAAGACAAGGTTGAAGCTGCCAAGGCTGCTGGGGCGGTCGAAGCTGGCGGCGATGATCTCGGTGAGAAGATCAAGGGTGGGTGGTTCGACTTTGATATTGCCATTGCATCTCCCGACATGATGCGTGTGGTGGGCCAACTTGGCCGCGTCCTTGGCCCCAAGGGGCTCATGCCCTCACCAAAGGCTGGCACCGTGACACCCGATGTGGTGGCCGCAGTGGGCGAATTTGCAGCAGGCAAAGCCGAGTACCGAAACGATGATGGTGGCAACTTGCACGTGATCATTGGACGGATGGGCTTTGACGAATCACAACTGGCCGAGAATCTCCAGCACTTCCTTGACTTGGTTGAGAAGATCCGCCCGGCTTCGGTCAAAGGCGTGTACGTCAAGAAATGTGTGATTTCCGGGACCATGACACCCGGCGTAGAGGTGGCAATCTCATGAGTAAGTCTGTCAAAAACATGATCTCGGAGGAGTACAAGCAGCGTTTCGGCGATTTGACCGAAGCACTCCTCATCGACGTCCGCGGCATTGAAGCCAATGAGAACAATGAACTTCGACAGTCATTGCATGCCCATGGTGTCCGCATCACGGTCATTCGAAACAGCCTGGCTCGAACGGCCTTTGCTGACACCTCGCTAGAGCCACTAGATGCTGCGCTCGAGGGACCCTCAGCCCTGTGCTACGGCGGCGAATCTGTCGTCGACGTCGCGCGGATGTTGGTTGACTGGTCCAAGAAGATCAAGTCTCTTGAAATGAAGGCTGCCGTCCTAGATGGTGAATTCTTTGAAGGCCCCGCCGGCGTTAAAAAGCTCAGCACCTTCCCCACCAAGGACGAAGCACAAGCAAAGGTTGTCCAACTGTTGCTCGCACCAGCAAGCAACATTGTCGGGGCAGCGACAGGACCTGGCAGTGCGCTGCTTGGCATTATCAAGGAAGTTCAAGAACGACTGGAAGAGGGCAAGACTATCGAAGCCGTCGCCTGACGTCTTTGTATTCGACCCTGCAACGAACCCATACACCACGATTGAAACTGGCCCCGCGGGGTTAAAGGTCGCACGGCGGCCCCTCTTTCGATCGGCAATTGATTGGAGTAGGACACATGTCCGACGAAGCAACAACAGACGAAGCAGCATCAAAGACATTTGATGCAAAGGTGAGCAAGCTCGGCGACGATATCGCCGGCCTCAGCCTCAAAGAGGCGGTTGACCTTGCTGACTATATGAAGGACACCTATGGCATCGAGCCCGCAGCTGGCGGCGCAGTCATGATGGCTGGGCCAGCAGGTGGCGATGGCGGCGGTGGCGACGAAGAGCAGACCGAGTTCGACGTGATTCTTGAAGCCGCTGGCGACAAGAAGATCGCCGTCATCAAGGCTGTCCGCGAAGCGACGGGCCTGGGACTCAAGGAAGCCAAGGCAGTGGTTGATAGCGCACCTGGTGCCGTCAAGGAGAAGATCTCCAAGGACGACGCAGACGCCCTCAAGGCCAAGCTGGAAGAAGCTGGTGCGAGTGTCAATCTCAAGTGATGCATATAGGCAGCCCTGAGGGCTGTTTGCACCACAACCTGCATCGAATTCCACCGGCGAGTCTCATTTGTGGCTCGCCGGTGGTCATTTTTCAGCCAATGCCATTGGCACGGCAGCTCCCCTTGGAGGAACCCCGCGTCTTGGTGAGCTGATGAACTTGCTCTACCCCCGTAGCGGGCATAGAACGTCCAGCAAGCCCAACATATACCTAACAAACACGCTTCGCAGAGAAAAGTGGCACGCTGCTTGCTTTAGAGGCCTCTAGAACTTGAGAAAAAATTCTCTCACCCCTACACTACGTGGCTCGCCGAGCGCCAAGCCACTTATTTAGATTTCTGCCCCCGCCCCGCGGGGGTGCTGCATGCACCAGACCCCCCTATCCGAGGTGACCGCATGACCATTATGCAGGTTCGCGACTTCTCCAAGCGCGGAGACGCCATTCCCGTCCCCGAACTCACAAGAGTCCAAGCCGAAGCCTATAACCGCTTCATTCAGCTTCAGCACAATCCTGAAGACCGCGACATACATACCGGCCTCGAAAGCTTGCTTCGCGAGGTCTTCCCCATTGAGTCGTATGACGGCACGATGAAGGTTGAGTATGTGTCGTATGACTTGGACAAACCACGCTACACGCCCAAAGAGTGCAAGGAACTTCGACTCACATACGGTCGACCGTTCCGCATTCGCGTGAAGTTCTCGCGTGAAGGTATTGCCGAGGTGATGGAAGAAGACATCTACCTAGGTGAAATTCCAATCATGCTTGGTGGTGGGGAGTTCATTGTCAACGGTGCCGAACGTTGCATTGTGTCTCAGTTGCACCGATCACCTGGCGTTGACTTCAGCGAACCAGACAACCTTGGTGACCGACCGCTCCACGGGGCGCGCATCATTCCCGAACGCGGTTCGTGGATTGAGTTGGAAGTCACCAAGAAAGATGTGCTTGCGATGAAGATCGACCAGTCGCCCAAGATCGCGGCGACTGTGTTCCTTCGTGCCCTTGACGAGAACTTCTCCGACACCGAGACCATCCTCGAAGCGTTCCATGACATCGTTGAGATCTCAGTTGAGAAACTCCGCCCTGAGCATTACTCGGTGGATCTCATCCTCAACGAGGAAGGCGAGGAACTCTGCCGCATTGGTGCCCCAATCGGCGATTCCATCGATGCTATTCAGTCCTCGCCCATGAAGAAGATTCGGGTCATTCAAGACCCCGAAGATCCCTTGATTCTGAACACGCTGGCCATGGAGCGTCTTGACTTCATGGCGGACGCTACAGAGCACCAAGCCGCCCTGCTTCGCATCTACAGCCGCCTCCGCCCGGGCAACCCACCCCAGGTCGACAAGGCACGTGCGTTGTTCAAAGAGAAGTTCTTCGACGAGAACCGATATCGCTTAGGCAAAGTCGGCCGATTCCGCGTCAACCGCAAGTTCGAGAACATCAACGACTACACAGTCTGCGATGAGAAGCTCATGCACCTGCGTGGCGAAGACTTCCTTGCTGTCGTGCGGTACATCCTTGACCTTCGAGCCAAACGAAACCGCGCTCACATTGATGACATTGACCACTTGGGCAATCGCCGACTGCGAACACTCGATGAACTCGCTGTTGAAGAAATGCGCAAGGGCTTCCTGAAACTTCGCCGCACCGTGCAGGAACGCATGAGCGTCAAAGACCCAGAAGAACTCACTCGCATTAGCGATTTGGTGAATTCCAAGTCCATCAGCAGCGCCATCGACTTCTTCTTCGGCCGCAGCGAACTGTCACAGGTGGTCGACCAGACCAACCCACTGTCGACCCTCGTCCATGAGCGACGCCTGTCAGCACTTGGTCCAGGGGGCCTGAACCGAAAACGTGCGGGCTTTGAAGTTCGCGATGTGCACATTTCGCACTACGGCCGAATCTGCCCGATTGAAACCCCCGAAGGCACCAACATCGGCCTGATCGCATCCTTGGGTATTTACGCCCGAATTGACGAATACGGGTTCATTCTCACGCCATATCGCGAAGTCAAGAAGGGCAAAGCCACTGGAGACGTTCGGTATCTCCGCGCCGATGAAGAAATGACTTCAATTCTGGCTACGGCTGATGTACTTGACTCAGAAGGCGTCATTCAAGAGAAGCAGGTCCTTGCACGCCTCAGTGGCGACCTTGCACGCGTCCCCGTCAATGAGGTGGAATGCGTTGATGTATCGCCCAAGCAGATTGTCGGCGTCTCTGCGTCGTTGATTCCATTCCTTGAGCACGACGATGCAAACCGCGCCCTCATGGGTTCCAACATGCAGCGGCAAGCTGTGCCACTGGTCAAAGTCGAGCCACCGCTCGTGGGAACCGGCATGGAGCAAATCGCAGGCGCACACTCCGGCATGATCGTGACCGCACGACGTGGCGGCGAAGTGACCTACGTCGACGGCGAACGAATCATCATCGACAACGCTGACGAATATGTGCTGCAAACGTTCCGCCAATTGAACGAACGAACATGCCAGACGCAGAAACCTGTCATCAACCTCGGCGACATCGTTGAGGCCGGACAAATTCTCGCCGATGGCGCAAGCACCCAAATGGGACAACTCGCCATCGGCAAGAACGCATTGATCGCGTTCAACACGTTCGATGGATACAACTTTGAAGACGCCATCGTCGTCTCCGAACGACTCGTCAAGGACGATGTCTTTACATCGGTGCACATCGAGTCGATGGATGTCGAAGTTCGCGACACCAAGTTGGGCCGCGAAGAGTTCACCGATGACATCCCCAACGTCTCGGAGAAACAGCTCAAGCACCTCGATGACCGCGGCATCATTCGCCTCGGTGCTCGGGTGGGCCCTGGCGACATTCTCGTGGGCAAAGTATCTCCCAAGAGCAAGTCTGAACTCACACCGGAAGAAAAGTTGCTGCACGCGATCTTCGGTCGCGCTGGCGAAGATGTGAAAAATGACTCACTCGAAGTGCCCGCAGGCAGCAGTGGCATTGTCATTGGTACAAGTCATTTCTCTCGCCGCATGCACCTCAATGATGAGCAAAAGTCGCGTCTCCAAGAAGACATGACCGAATACGAAGCGTCCATGAACGCAAAGGCTGTGGATCTGTTCAAGCAGATGATCGACAGAATGAACGTCGGCCTCGAAACCGAGATCGTCGACCCCGCCACCCGACAGAAGGTCGGTGCGTCGGACATTCCTGAAGTCATCATGGAGCAAATCGAGAACTTCAACGAGAAGTGGCTCAAGGGCAACAAGGACGTGCGTGCCGAGGCACTGCGGGTCCGTGCGCAGTTCTGGCCTCGAATCAAAGCGATCGAGGAAGAGAAGGAACGCAAGACCGCGCACATGAAACGCGGCGATGAACTCCAAAGTGGCGTCCTTGAAATGGTGAAGGTCTACCTTGCCAATAAGCGACAGATCTCTGTCGGCGACAAGATGGCCGGCCGACACGGCAACAAGGGCGTTGTGGCTCGAGTCGTGCCTGAAGAAGACATGCCGTACATGGAAGACGGCACACCTGTAGACATTCTGCTGAACCCACTGGGCGTGCCCAGCCGCATGAATGTCGGCCAGCTGTTGGAATTGCACCTTGGTTGGGCCGCAAAGGTCCTTGGATTCCAAGCAGTCACGCCAGTGTTCGATGGTGCAACCGAAGCAGAAGTGCTCGGTGCCATTGACGAAGCCAACGCCCACGTTGAAGCGAAGGTCCAGGCCTTCGAAGAGACTGGCGAGAACCCCGGCAAGACCGACGAACTTCTTGCACGCGTGCCCTTTGGTGGCAAGGTGCAGTTGTACGACGGCCGCACAGGCGATGCCTTCAGCCAACCAACGTCCGTTGGCTACATGTACATGCTCAAACTGCACCACCTTGTGGATGACAAGATCCACGCCCGAGCAACGGGCCCCTACAGCTTGATTACCCAGCAGCCCCTCGGTGGCAAGGCCCGCACTGGCGGCCAACGCTTCGGGGAGATGGAAGTGTGGGCACTAGAAGGCTATGGCGCTGCGTACATCTTGCAAGAACTCCTCACCGTCAAGAGTGACGATGTGGAAGGCCGAACCAAGATCTACGACTCCATGGTTCGCGGCACCCACGCATTGGAAGCTGGCATGCCAGTCGTCTTTGATGTGCTTTGCCACGAGATCAAAGGCCTCGGCATTAACATTGAACTTGAGAAGACGCAGTCAGAATTGGGCAGTCTGCTCTGAGGCTCCCCTGACGACTAAGACCAAACCGACACCGACACCGACACCGACCACCTAGGCATCCCACGGGAAGCAACTCACATGAACGAAAACGTCTTCGACCGCGTCAACGACTTCAGCGCCGTCCGCATTGGACTGGCCAGCCCAACCGATATCCGAAGCTGGAGCTTCGGTGAGGTTAAGAAGCCCGAGACGATCAACTATCGCACGTATCGCCCTGAGAAAGACGGCTTGTTCTGCGAGCGTATCTTCGGCCCCGAACGCGACTATGAGTGTGGTTGCGGCAAGTACAAAGGGACAAAGTTCAAGGGCATTATCTGCGACCGTTGTGGCGTGAAGGTGACACACTCTCGAGTCCGGCGTAAGCGCATGGGCCATATCAACCTTGCCGCACCCATTGTCCACATCTGGTTCTTTAAAGCACTGCCAAGCCGTCTTGGCACCCTGCTACAGATGAAGACCGCGGATATGGAAAAGATCATCTACTTCCCGGACTACGTGGTCACGAATCCCGGCGACACGGAACTGGAGTACCGACAGGTCATCGACGAAGACCAGTACCACGAGGCACAACGCCAATGGGGCGTTTCAGCCTTTACTGCCATGATGGGCGCCGATGCCGTCCGCGAGTTGCTCTCGCAACTCGACCTCACAGCAGCCGCCGCTGAGATTCGCGAAGAACTGGCCAAGACCCGATCAAAGCAGCGACTGAAAGACCTCGCCAAGCGACTCAAACTTGTCGAGCAAATTCGATTCTCAAAGAACGACCCAAGTTGGATGGTGTTGGATGTGGTTCCGGTCATTCCCCCGGACCTCCGACCATTGGTGCTCTTGGAGTCTGGCAACTTTGCCACAAGTGACTTGAACGACCTCTACCGTCGTATCATCAACCGGAACAACCGGCTCAAGAAGTTGATGGATCTCAACGCGCCGGAAGTCATCATCCGAAATGAAAAGCGAATGCTGCAGCATGCAGTTGACGCGCTCTTCGACAACGATCGATGCCGTCGTCCTGTACTGGGTTCAAGCAATCGCCCGCTGAAATCACTCACTGACATGATTAAGGGTAAGCAGGGCCGCTTCCGCGAGAACTTGCTGGGCAAACGTGTCGACTATTCGGCCCGTTCGGTCATTGTTGTAGGCCCGGAACTCGCCCTGCACCAGTGCGGTCTTCCCAAGAAGATTGCCCTGGAGTTGTTCCAGCCGTTCATCATTCGCCGGCTCAAAGAGCACGGCCTTGCTGACACCATCAAGTCGGCTAAGCGCATGCTTGAACGCCGCGATCCTGAAGTGTGGGACATCCTGGAACAGGTCATTCACCAGCATCCAGTACTGCTGAACCGCGCACCCACCCTGCACCGCATGGGCATTCAAGCCTTTGAACCAGTGCTGGTAGAAGGCAATGCCATCACACTGCACCCACTGGTGTGCACTGGTTACAACGCTGACTTTGACGGTGATCAAATGGCCGTCCACCTGCCACTCTCACTGGAGGCACAGGTTGAAGCGCACGTGCTCATGTTGTCTACGCACAACATCTTCTCGCCAGCTAACGGCAACCCAATTGTCTCGCCGTCCCAGGACATCATCATGGGTGTCTACTTCCTGACACACATGAATCCCGAGGACACCAGACCCGACTCGGAACTGCGCAGTTATCACAGCGCTGAAGACGCCATGCTCGCCTTTGATCACAAAATCATCGACATGCATGAGCGCATTCTGGTTCGCCTGCCGAGATTCGCAGACATCGTCACTAGCGAGAAAGGCCGCCCTGAACCCATGGCGGAGAACCACCGCATTGTGACAACGGCCGGCCGCGTCATCTTTAGCCGAATCCTTGGCGACGGAATGCCGTTCTTCAACTGTGCGTTGGGCAAGAAGGGATGCAGCCGCGTCATCGACGACACCTACGCACGACTCGGCCGACCGGCAACGCTCGATCTGCTCGATGACATGAAGGAATGCGGGTTCCAAAGCGCGACCACATCGGGCCTTTCCATCGCCATCACCGACATGCGGATTCCTGCAGCCAAAGGCGAGCTCATCGATTCCGCACAAAAGAAAGCCGACCGCGTTGAGAAGAACTTTGAAGTCGGCGCGCTCACTGAACGGGAACGCCATAACCAGTTGCTTGACATCTGGGCAAGCTGCCGTGAAGATTTGACTCAGGAGCTGGTCAAAACGCTTCGCGACGACCGCCGTGAATTGAGCAACCTGGATGAAGTTGACATCAACAGCAGTGAAGGCAACCGATATCTGAACCCTGTGTACCTCATGTCCACCTCTGGCGCTCGTGGCAATGTCAGCCAGATGCAGCAGCTCGCTGGCATGCGTGGCCTCATGGCCAAGCCCAGCGGAGAGATTATTGAGACTCCTATTCGCGCCAACTTCCGCGAAGGCCTGAACGTGCTTGAGTACTTCTCCTCGACGCACGGTGCTCGTAAGGGTCTGGCCGATACCGCCCTGAAGACGGCCGACTCGGGGTATCTCACCCGAAAACTCTACGACGTAGCCCAGTCCGTTGTTGTGACTGAACACGACTGTGGAACCAAACGTGGCATTGGCAAGCGAGCGATTTACAAGGGTGAAGAAGTCGACGTGCCGCTGCGTGAGATCATCCTCGGCCGCACGAGCCGGCAGGCGATCATCAATCCAATGACCGATGAAGTCATCGTTGCCGAAAATCAGCTCATCACCAATGCAGTTGCAGAACTGATCGAAGCATTGAACATCGATTCCGTGCAGGTTCGCAGCCCGCTGACGTGCGACACCGGCCGAGGCATCTGTGCTTGCTGCTACGGCATGGACATGTCCACAGGCACCCTTGTCGAAGGTGGCCTGGCAGTGGGCACCATTGCCGCTCAATCCATTGGCGAACCCGGCACGCAGTTGACAATGCGTACATTCCATACAGGTGGTATTGCCTCACGCAGTTTGACCGAAACGAATTACCGCGCTGGCAATAGTGGCACCATTCAGTTGCGAGACTGCCGCGAAGTGCCCGTGGAGGTCGATGATGCTCAGGTGCTCATCGCACTCAAACGCCAAGGCGAAATTGCAGTGCTCGATGATCGTGGACGAGAACTCGAGAAGTTCAAAGTTCCCTATGGTGCGATTATCCACTTTAAGAACGATGACACGGTCCGCAAAGGCCAGACACTCGTCGAGTGGAATCCCCACCTCACACCAATCCTCGCAGAGGAATCGGGAATCATTCGATTCCGTGACATTGAGGTCGGCAAGACTATTCGTGAAGAGGCCGTCAAGGGCTCAACGACCGAGCGAATTGTCATTGAGCACATGGGCGAAATGCATCCGCAAATCGTCATTGAAGACAAGGAAGGCAAGATTCTCGACTTCCACCACCTGCCGGCAAAAGCCCGCATTGAAGTGGTTGAAGGGCAAGAGATCAAGCAAGGCCTCATGCTTGCACGCCAGCCAAAGGACGTTGCCGGCAGCGCTGACATCGTCGGCGGTTTGCCTCGCGTAACGGAGATCTTCGAAGCTCGTACGCCAAAGGAACCCGCCGTGATGGCCCAGGTCTCCGGACGCGTCGAATTGCATGATGATGTTCGCAAGGGCAAGATGACCATTCGCGTGGTCACCGAAACGGGCACCGAGATCGACCACCATGTGCCTCAGGGCAAGCATCTACTGGTCCACCGCAGCGACTGGGTTGAGGCTGGCGATCCGCTGACCGAGGGCCCACTGGACCCGCAAGAGATCCTGTCCATTCAGGGCGAAGAAAAGGTGTTCACGTACATGCTGGAAGAGGTCCAGAATGTATATCGAGCTCAGGGCGTTCCGATTTCGGACAAGCACATTGAGACCATCCTCAGTTGCATGTTGAGCAAGGCGCTGGTCCGAAAGCCCGGCGACACCACGCTACTGCCTGAGGAGATTGTGGATCGCGCACTGGTCCGCAGCAAAAATGCCACATTGGCCAAGCAGGTCCGCATCGATGATGCTGGCGACACGAATTTCGTCGTTGGCGATCTGGTCTCTCGCACCGAGGTCAAGGAAGCCAACGCGCTTGCCGATGCCGAGGGCAAAAGTGGCGCCAAGAGCAAGAAATGTCTGCCTGCTACGTATGAAATTCGACTGCTGGGCATTACCAAGGCGTCCCTGCAGAGCGACTCCTTCTTGTCCAGCGCCTCGTTCCAAGAGACCACCAAGGTGCTCACGGAAGCCTCCCTACGGGGCGCCGTTGATGACCTCAAGGGCCTCAAAGAGAACGTCCTGCTTGGACACCTCATCCCCGCGGGTACTGGCTTTAAGAGCTATACGGACATGCGAGTCCTATGCCTCGCTGAACCACCCACCACGGAAGAGGAAGACCTCGAAATGGTCGCTATCACAGCAGCCCATGAAGCCGAAGCTATGGGTGCTGAACCCCCTGCACTGGCCGCGGCCAACGCCGAGGAATAGCACACGATTCAACTCGACCCAACCGCCAAAGGGCAGGCCACTTTGAGTGACCTGCCCTTTGGCTATCAACCGCGCTACTTAGGGTTGCATCCACGATGTGGTGGTACACTTCAGTGGAAAGACGAAGGTCCCTAGTGCGTATGAGGCATCCAAAGGCCCAGAACGGGCGTATAGGGATCTCAGCAGGCTGGAGACACAGCGCGCTCGACACAAGTCGAGCCTGAGGAGATGATCAATGCGCGAAGCGCGAATGCACGCAATGATGGTTGTCACGCCCTTGATTGGCTTGGCACTTGGGTTGGCCGCTTTAGCCGCCACAGCGCAAGCCAAGCCAACAACACCAACTCAAATGGGGCTCAATGCCGCCTCAAACGACAGCGGCCTTGTTCAGAGAACAACCCAATCAACCATTGCGCCAGCAGTTTTAACACGCATGAATCCGTCGTCTTTGACCATGCAACTGCACCGCCCCATACAAGAAGAATCACTCGCTGCTGATGCCTCACCGGCACGCCTCAAAGTTCGATTCAACGATGAAGACAGCGTTCGGGTACTGCCCAATGGCCAACTGATTTCATTGTCGGGCCAAGACGTATCTTCGATGCAGGCGGTGCTTGATCATCATGACGTGCAGGCTGTCTCTGCTGTTGCAATACCGGAGTCTCAAGTTGCCAGCATTCGTGCCTCGTTCGAAGATCGCACCGGTCGCCCAATGGAAGATATCGGTGGTTCAATATGGATCGATGGTGCACCTGATGCTGTTGACAGCGCGCTGCTGGCGCTGCACGACACCGGTCGACTTCGCGCCGCTTCATTCAAGGCAGCCCCGGCCGTACGCAAGACTGACAAGTCTCGCCTTAGCCAAACGACCAATGCCAGTCAAAGCGGCGGGCTACCCCCGGTATTCCAAAACCCCCACGACGTAGGCTTGGACTTTCCAGAGATCCCCTCGCCACAGCAACCACCGCACGTTTGGCAAGATCCCATTTTCGATGTCCCGGGAGCCTTGAAAGATCATGGCGACATTGTTCGCCACCGCATCCGCAGAGCACAGCGCAACGCACAAGATCGAAACAGGGACCACATGCCCCCAACACGTGGTGCGGCCGTCTACTGCTGTGTGTGGACACTCACCGGGCTTCCCGGGGAAGAGTTCTGGGACAAACGATGCGAAGGTGCGCTTGGCGACATAACCGCCGATGCATGTGACGACCTCAACATTGACGGCCTGTCTGTTGCTTTTGTTCGTGCCCCGTGGACTGGCCCTGGTGATCCAACAAACGATTGCTTCACCAACTGCCTGGACAATACGCTTCCGGCAAACAACTATGGCGCGTGCTGCAACGTGCCGGGCACTCGTGCTGGCGAAGACC
>JABAAC010000190.1 GCA_014238965.1 Phycisphaerales bacterium
AACAATTGTCGCAGTGTGCATCCTGCAAGCGGTCCATCACCCTCCACAGTCACCGGCTCAGTCGTTGGCGGCGGTGGCATGTCAAGGACGACGTCCCCCTGCACAACGCCCACTGAAAGCACCGCGGCTGCAGTGAGAGCAATACCAGCGATAGATCCGATGCGAAGCATGCATTCACTCTACCCTGCACACCGAGATGCCCCAAGCCACGGCCCCAAATCTGCCCAGCGTTTTGACGTTTGCCCCGATTCTGGTCCCCAAAGTGTGGGGCGGACGCCGACTTGAGGCCCTTGGCAAGCAACTGCCCCAAGGCGTTGACATCGGTGAGTCATGGGAAATTGCCGATTTGCCCCACGGGGGGCCGGTGTCTGTGGTCGACGATGGGCCGCTTGCAGGATGCACACTGCGACAATTGTTGGACACCTACCACACTGAGATCATGGGCTCAGTGTCGCTCGATGCCTCGGGTCGATTCCCGCTGCTGATCAAGTTTCTCGATGCCCGCGAGAATCTCAGCGTGCAAGTGCACCCGGATCAGGCGTGGGTCGATGCGCACCCGGGTGACCACCTCAAATCCGAGGCTTGGCTGGTGCTGGATACTGACGATGGCGGTCTGATCCATGCTGGGCTTACCCCTGGAACGCATGCAGTTCCGCTTGCCGAGGCCATCGAGCAAGGAACCGTTGTTGATGTACTTCGAAGCGTGCCCGCGCAGGTGGGCGATTGCCACACCCTCGTCAGCGGCACCTGTCACGCGCTTGGCGCGGGCGTGCTTGTTGCCGAAGTGCAAACGACTAGCGACACGACCTTTCGGGTCTACGACTGGGGCCGAATGGATCGCGAGATTCACGTGGAGCAAGCACTCGCTTGTATTGATGTCGAGGCCGCCCCGCCATGCATCGAGCGAGCAGTGATGCCCGATGCGGGCATCGAGGAACACATCATCGCTGAAACCGATTGGTTCACCATGCACCACATTGCTTCAGCTGGCGGCACGTGGACTCGCCCCGACACCAATCAACCAAGTGTGCTCATGTGCGTTGCAGGTGAAGCGACAATTGGCGATGTCTCGCTGCCTCGTGGCCGAACTGGTTTGGTGCCCGCGTGCGCTGGCCATGTCAATGTGAACATGGCCGCTGGAACGGTGCTCGTCCGCGCCGAATGCGGATAAAGAACACCTCACGCTCTCATCAGTACGACTTTGCCCAGACCACACGCTTAGCGCTTGGCTTACCACTGAAGGGGCAGGTGCCTGGTTCGTCATCACCAAAGGGAATGCACCGCACCGTGACACCGAGTTCGTCGGCAATCTGCTCTTCCACGGCAACATCACCACAGAAGTGCGTCATCGCAAAGCCCGCATGCGGCGGCGTTGGCTCGCCCGCTGGCGACGCAAACCACTCGCGAAACTCTGCTGCATCATCGATGACCCGCGTGTGTGACTCGCGGAATGCAACGGCCCGCTCAAACATGCCCGATTGCATGTCGTCAAGAATGTCGGTCACGGTGCTCAAGAATTCCGCGCGCGGGAGACTTGCCTTGTCCTTTGGGCTTTTGTCGCGCCGAGCCATAAAGACACTGTCGCCTTCCATATCGCGCGGGCCAACTTCCAAACGAATCGGCACGCCTCGACGCACCCACTGCCAATTCTTCTCGCCGCCACGCAAGTCACGATCATCGACTTCTACTTCAAGATGCCGACCGTGGTACGGCAGTACACGTAAGTCATCTGCGAGCTTTCGGCAGTAGTTGTGAATCTGCTCAGGATTATCGCTTTTGCCTTCGATGGGCAGGATCACAACGTGTGCGGGCGCCAAACGCGGGGGACACATAAGGCCATCATCATCGGCATGACACATAATCATCGCGCCAATGAGGCGTGTACTCACACCCCATGACGTTGTCCAGCAGTGTTCTAACTGGCCCGCATCACTTTGATAGGTGATGTCTTGGGCTTTGGCGAAGTTCTGCCCGAGGAAGTGACTCGTGCCCGCTTGCAGCGCCTTTCGATCTTGCATCATGGCTTCGATGCACAGCGTCTCGATGGCGCCGGGAAAACGCTCGCCGGCAGTTTTTGAGCCCGTCAGCACGGGCATCGCCATGAATGTCTCTGCAAACTCCGCGTACACGCCGAGCATCTTGTGCGTGTGCGCCATGGCTTCGTCGGCCGTGGCGTGCGCTGTGTGACCTTCTTGCCAGAGAAATTCAGACGTACGCAGAAACAGCCGTGTGCGCATTTCCCAACGCACAACATTTGCCCACTGATTAATCAGCATTGGCAAGTCGCGGTACGACTCAATCCAGCGGCTAAAGGCCTCGCCGATGATGGTTTCACTCGTGGGCCGCACGACTAATGGTTCCTCGAGTTCGCCTGCAGGCACCAACGTGCCATCGGGCCCAGCTTCAAGGCGATGGTGCGTGACGACCGCGCACTCCTTTGCGAAGCCATCTACATGCTCCGCTTCTTTTTCAAGAAACCGCTTGGGGATGAACAGGGGAAAGTAGGCGTTCTTGTGGCCGGTGGCTTTAAACATGCCATCGAGTACACCTCGCATGTTTTCCCACAGCGAGCAGCCCCATGGCTTGATGATCATGCACCCGCGAACCGGAGAGGGCTCGGCCAAGTCAGCTCGGCGGACGACTTGCTGATACCACTCGGGGTAATTCTCGTCGCGGGTGGGCGTGATCGCGGTTTTAGGCTTGGCCATGATCGGCAGGATAGCCTGTCGGGAGACATGCCTGCCGATTCGGGCTGCCGCGAACCGTGCTTGACACCATCAACACTTCAATGCCCTCAAGCACCAGGCCTTCTTCAACATCTGACTGTTCAATACATGGGACATACGAAAGCTGCAAATCCACCGTGGCACACAACACCGTGGAGCCAACTGCCTCTCGTCAAACTGCCGGCTCGAAGATGTCGTTGCGGTGTTCTTTTCGGAGGGGCCTGAACCTTGATCAGATGACGCTCAAGCAGCGCGCGTCGCCTACGATGGCCCCGTGACAGAGGCCTCCCCACCGTTGACTGACTACCAAGCAGACAAGCCCATCGCCTTGGTTGCGATGCTCGGTGACATCAAGATTGCCCACAGCGTGTTCGCTCTGCCCTTTGCGCTGCTTGGCGCGGTGATGGCGGCCAAAGGCTTGCCGAAGATGACCGTAGGCGGCCGCGACTTCGCATGGGCCTTGGTGCTGGTCATCATTGCCATGGTCGCTGCGCGAACGGCTGCCATGCTCAGTAACCGAATCCTTGACCGACACATCGATGCACGCAATCACCGCACAGCGACGCGACCGCTGGCCGCCGGCAACGTCTCGATCAAGGCCTACATGCTTGGGCTGTGCGGCTCGCTGGCAATCTTCTTTGGCTGCTGTGTGGCCTTCGCACTTGGGCTTGGCAATCCCTGGCCGCTGCTCTTGAGCGTGCCGGTCATCGCCTGGATCTGCGCATACGCACTGTTCAAACGGTTCACTTGGTGGTGCCACATTTGGCTGGGTGCGTCACTGGCGCTCAGTGTGCCCGCCGCGGCCATTGCCGTGAACCCCGATGTCGTGTTCCACCTTCCGGCACTGTGGATCCTTGCAGCGATGGTGCTGTGCTGGGTGGCGGGCTTTGACGTGATCTACGCGCTGCAGGATGTCGAAACCGATGTCATCGAGGGCTTGCACTCCATGCCATCGAAACTGGGCATCAAACGTGCCATGTGGTGCAGCCGAACGCTGCATCTGTTCGCCGCGGGCTTGCTGCTTCAAGCGTGGTGGATCACGCCGCAATTCGGTTGGCTGTTCTTTGGTGCCGCCTGCATCACCGCAGCGCTGCTGATGGTTGAACACCGAACCGTGGATCGCTGGGGCACAACGAAAATGGCCCTGACCTTCTTCACGCTCAACGGTATTGTCTCGTGCCTCATTGGCGCAGCGGGCATTATTGAACTGCTCTAACTCAGGTGCCTGGCACCTGCCAGCCTTCACGTGTCACACGGGCAAGCCGTGCGTTGCCATTGGCGGCGTTGACACCGATAAAGCGTTCGGCCCTTGGGTCCCACTGCATTGACTCCCCCGCCTCGTAGCCAATGACGGCGAGTTGATTCATACTCGCGGTGCGATGGCCCACTTCTTCATTGGCCACTGGCTTGTCGCCGCTACGAATGCACGTAATCCAGTTGTGAAGGTGATTGCGATGTCGTGGCATCGCCGTCTCGCCATTGCCAAGTGGGTCGTTCAACATGGCCTGATCACTTGCCTCAAGGCCGCCACGATCGACCCAGATCGTGCCATGGGTGCCATGGAATGTGATGCCACTTCGGCCACCATGTTCAACTCGAACCCCGTTGTCGTATTCAAGCACCAAGCCCCGATTGGGCAGTGTGCCATCGATATCTCGAGCAGGCACAATGATGCGGCTTGGCCCAGTTGCGTCTGCGTTCATCCCCCACTGGGCAATGTCGTAATGGTGGGCGCCGAAGTCGGCAAAGGGTCCGTTGCAGTATTCACGATATTTTCGCCACTGCGGGTAATGCCCGTGCACGCCAAGGGGGCAGAGCTCGTGATTGAACGCCCGCTGCGGCGCTTGGCCAAGCCAACGGTCCCAGTGGGTGCCCGCAGGCGTTTCTTCCTCGGGCAGGTCACATGGAATTGGCGGATCCCCAATGCCCACTTCAATACGCTCAATAGTGCCGATGCGACCGTTTCGCACGGCTTGCACCGCATCTACAAACTTGTGCCCGTACTCCGTACGTTGCTGGGAGCCAGTTTGGAAGGCGACGTTGGTTCGCTTTACAGCGTTACAAATGGCTCGGCCTTCAGGGACCGTGAGCGTCAGCGGCTTTTCGCAGTAGATGTGCTTGCCGAGGTTCGCAGCGTGCACCGCTTCGAATGCGTGTTGGTGATCTGGCGTTGTAATAAGTACGGCATCAAGGTCATCTCGTTCAAGCAAGTCCATGAAGTCAAGGTACGCAGCACATGGCGGGAGTCGCCTTGGGCTTCTGGCCACGGGCAAGCTTGGCCGGCGAAATGAAGTACGGCCAGCAGGACGTCCCATCGCTCAGGGCGCGTTGCCGGTAGGCTCAGTGCATGACTACCCGACGCACCGTTGTTAAATCCGCCGCAGCCACGGCAGCCTTCCCGTGGATCATGACCCGCTCTGGCCTTGCTGGAGCCTCAAGCAGCGCCAATGAGGCCATCGGCA
>JABAAC010000175.1 GCA_014238965.1 Phycisphaerales bacterium
AAGTCCGCCCAAATCAACCGGCCTACGTTGTCCACACGGCCGCATTTCTCGCCGCACGGCGAGGGCAATCGATTGACACGTTTACCGCAGCAGCAGACGCCACAGCGCGACGCATCTACGGACTGCCGGTGTAACGCATGCGCGTTGTCTCTCTTGTGCCATCGGCCACCGAATTGCTCTTTGCCGCAGGCGGCGGCGACTTACTGGTGGGGCGATCACATGACTGCGACTGGCCCGCCAAGGCGCAACGAGCGCCTTCCCTAACCCAACCACGAACGACTGCCTCAACCCCTGGCGACATTGACTCTGATGTACGAGAGAAAATGGCCCAAAACGATTCGCTCTATGTGCTGGACACAGCGGGGCTCTTGTCACTGCAGCCCGATCTCATCTTGACGCAGGACACGTGCAACGTGTGTTCCATTGACCGCCAATCGATTGAGACGGCCATTGCACAACACGAACCAGTTCCGACCGTACTCTCACTTAACCCGCACTCATTCGAAGACGTACTGGACGATGTACTTCGCATCGGCGAGGCCATTGGCCGCGCCGATGCAGCACGCCAAGCCATGGTGAATCTGCGGGCGGTGTGGTGGGATACACAGGATGTCGTCAACCCATACCTCGATGGCCCCGCGACCGTCGTGCTGGAGTGGAGTGATCCACTGTGGGCTGCAGGCCACTGGACGCCCGGCATGATTACGGCCGCAGGCGGACATCAGGACCTCGTCCAAGCAGGCACCCCATCGCGCATCGTCAATCCCGAAGAGTTGCTTGCCTTGCAAGTTGAACGGCTCATCATAGCGCCATGTGGTGTTGGGATCGACCATGCAGCGCCTCACGTAGAAGCACTGCAATGCACTTCGTGGTGGCCATTACTTCCTGCGGTGTGCGAAGGCAACGTCGCACTCGTCGATGGCACCGCGAGTTTCAGCCGACCGGGGCCTCGGCTGGCGCAGTGTCTGCAGTGGTTAACGGGCTGGCTCCAGGATCAACCAGACCTGATGCCGCCGGCGTTTCGCTGGGCGCAGGTTTCGTCCAAATGACCTCGACCGTCGTGGGCTCAAGATTGCCAACCTGAACAGTGATTGAGCCTGGACCGATCGAGCGAGGGGGCGTGACGCGCATTTTCGATGTCCAGATCGCCGGGCGGCCATTGGAACTGTTTGCCGTGGCCTTCAATTTCCAGCGGCCTGCTTCGACAACCAAACCCTCAGTCGCTTCGATTTTTGACACAGGCGGCGGACCATCGTGAGGCCACTCCAAATCCATGTATGGAATAACGATTCTTGCTGTTAGGTCCATTGGGTTTGGCGAGATTGAAAGAGGATATGCACGCTCAACGGTCGCCGCCATGACCAAATTGATCTGACTGCCTCCATTGAGCATCAGTACAACGCCGCCTTTTTTTCGTCCGCTCATTTCCAACTTAAGCGACACAGGAATGACAATTGACTCGCCTGGTTCTATCGTCGAATCCGGTGGCACAAACTCGGTGCAGCCACAGGTCGCTCTTGCGCCGTCAATGTTGACCGTCGCATCAGACACATTGGTCAGCACAAAATCGTGGTGCACAAGAAATGGCGATGTTTCGATGCGCACTGACCCTGCATCAAACAACGTCTGGCCCTGCAATGGCCCTGAACGCGTCAGAATCCATACGACGAGCCCCACAAGGAGCACCACGACAACTGCAGCGGGCCATAGGGGTCGTCGAATTCGCATGTTTGGAGGCTGATCGTTCATGCGTGGCAATTCTACCGCGTGTGTGCGTACGAACCTGCCAATCCGGCAGGAACAGCACCCCATACACTCGGCCAATGTGGCACGTGCATTGCGTCACTCTCTAAGGAGGACCTAATGGACCTAGAAACTCTCACAACACTCGGGCGTCAAGGCGTCTCCCGCAGTCAGGCGATCGCGATCGATCGCCGGCACGGTTCGCTTGAGCCCTTACACCTGCTTGCAGCCCTGCTCGATGATGATTCGGGCACAGCCCGTGGCTTGATTGAACGCGCGGGCCGCCGCCCCGACGCGCTGAGCGATGTCGTACAGGCGGAATTGTCTCGCAGGCCCACGGTCACGGGCACAGGCCACGCACCATCAACTTCCCCTGCGTTCGTACAAGTCATCAGCGCCGCACAAGCTCATGCCAAGTCAATGGGCGACGCATACACATCAGTTGAGCACCTGATCATGGCGCTCGCTGATACGCCATCTGATGCCCGCGAAGCCCTTGCAACAAGTGGGCTCTCTGCAAAGACTATTGCCCAGGCAGTAGCCGCTATTCGAACGGCCTCTGGCATCGAACACATTGACGACCCCGACGCGGAGGCCAATTTTGAATCGCTGAAAAAGTACGGCATCGACCTGACAGCTATGGCCCGAACGGGCAAGCTCGATCCTGTGATTGGGCGGGACGAAGAAATTCGCCGCTGCATGCAAGTGCTCAGCCGACGAACGAAAAACAACCCCGTACTCATTGGTGAACCTGGTGTGGGCAAGACCGCAATCGCCGAGGGGCTTGCCCAGCGCATCGTTAATGGCGACTGCCCTACCTCGCTGCGAGACTCGCGCATTGTGTCGCTGGACGTTGGCCAGTTACTCGCTGGTGCAAAGTTCCGAGGAGAGTTTGAAGAACGGCTCAAAGCTGTTCTTCGAGAGGTCACATCCGCCGAGGGCCGCATCGTGCTCTTTATCGATGAACTACACACAATTGTCGGTGCAGGCCAGGCCGAAGGCGCCGTGAGCGCGGGCAATTTGCTCAAACCTGCACTCGCTCGGGGCGAACTTCGGTGTATCGGTGCAACCACGCTGGACGAGTATCGGCAACACATTGAGCAAGATGCTGCCTTTGAACGTCGCTTTCAGCCGGTGCTTGTTGACGAGCCAGATGTTGATGACACGCTAGCCATTTTGCGAGGGCTAAAGGGCCGTTACGAAGCCCACCACGGCGTGCGCATTCTGGATAGTGCCCTGGTTGCCGCTGCCACGTTGTCTAATCGATACATCGCGGACCGATTCCTACCTGACAAGGCAATCGACCTCCTCGATGAGGCGGCATCGCGATTGCGCATGGAGAACGACTCCATGCCCGCCGAGATCGACGAACTGCGCCGGAGAAAAATGCAGTTAGAAATTGAACGCGAGGCGCTTCGCAAAGAGTCCGACAACGCTTCGCTGCAACGACTTGAAACAATCAAGTCTGACCTCGCTGACATCGATGAACAGAATGTTGGATTGACCGCCCGATGGGACAGCGAAACTGCGGAACTTGACGAGATCCGTCATGGCGCGGAGCGACGGGACGCACTGCTCACTGAATTGGAGCGAGCCCAGCGTCGCGGCGATCTTGAAACCGCTGCCCGTATTCAATACGGCGACATACCCGCGCTCGACGAGACCTTGCGTGGGGCCGAGGCAGCGCTGGAAACTCGACGGGCTGAAGGTCGGAACCTTGTACGCGAAGAGGTTGACTCGGAAATGATTGCCGAGATCGTCTCTCACTGGACTGGAATTCCCGCCACGCGACTCGTAGAAGCCGAGCGTGAACGATTACTGCAGATGGAATCCGCCATCGGTTCACGCGTCATCGGGCAAGATGCCGCAGTCACTGCTGTGAGTGATGCTGTTCGCCGCAATCGCGCAGGACTCAGCGAGCCTTCGCGGCCAATTGGCTCATTCTTGTTTCTTGGGCCAACTGGAGTGGGCAAAACGGAGTTATGCAAAGCACTTGCCGCGTTCTTGTTCTCCAGTGAGGACGCGATGATTCGCATCGACATGAGCGAGTACATGGAACAGCATGCTGTCGCGAGACTGATTGGTGCCCCTCCTGGATACGTAGGCTTTGAGCAAGGCGGAAGGCTCACAGAAGCCGTTCGGCGCCGCCCATACAGCGTTGTGCTCTTCGATGAAATGGAGAAAGCGCATCCAGACGTGAGCAACGTACTGCTGCAGATGCTTGATGACGGCCGGCTGACTGACGGGCATGGTCGTACCGTGGACTTCACCAATACGATCATTGTCATGACCAGCAATATCGGCTCAAGTCAGTTGCTTGAGCTCACTGGCAAGGGGGCTTCGCCAGAGATCATCGAGTCAACTGTGCAGAACCTGCTCAAAGAGACCCTTCGGCCGGAATTGCTTAATCGAATCGACGACACAATCGTCTTCCACGCCTTAACAAAACTGCAACTTCACGCCATCACAAACGTGCAGATTGAACGGTTGGCTGCCCGCATGGCGGATCGTGGGTTCACGCTGACCGTACATGATGCGGCCATCGATCAACTTGCCAAGCAGGGCTTCGACCCGCAGTTTGGCGCACGGCCTCTGAAGCGAGTTATTCAGCAGCACGTCGAAAACGAAATCGCACGACGAATACTCGCTGGCGATCTTGTGGAAGGCGATGGTGTAGATATCGACGCTGTTGATGGCGCCCTAGTAATCGAACGTCGAACATCAAGAGTCGAAAGTCGATAGCCAAACGGCCAAAGCCCGAGAACAAGACTGCTACTTGATGCCCATGGCCGTCTTGATCTGCGATAGCGTGTCACCCGCGTATCGCCGAAGCACCGCCGCGGCGATTTCAACTGCAACAACATGCTCCATCACGACACTTGCCGCTGGCGCGGCGCACACATCGCTGCGTTCATACGTGCTCTGCTGAGCCTCATGCGTGCGCATATCAACACTCGGCAACCCTTGCAGTAGCGTACTGATTGGCTTCATGGCGCCGCGCACAACGATTGGCATGCCGTTGGTCATCCCGCCTTCAATGCCACCAGCATTATTCGTTGGTCGCACATACCCATGACCATCATGTTCGATGGGGTCATGTACCTGCGACCCTGTGCGGGTTGTGACCGCGCAGCCAAGCCCAACTTCAACACCTTTGAACGCCTGAATGCTCATAACGGCCCCGGCGAGTTTGCTGTCGAGTGTTTCCATTCTCTCCATACAGGTGCCCAGGCCAGGCGGACAGCCAAGCACATGTACTTCGCACAACCCACCAACGGTGTCTTTGTTCACCTTTGCTTGGCGAATGTGATCAATCATCGCGGCCGACGCGGCCGGGTCTGGGTTGTACACCTCAGATGCATCGCATGCCGCTCGTAGTGCCTCGAGATCATCGGTCACCGTAACTGGGGCATCGATGTCCAAGAGTCCCCGCAAGTAAGCGAACGTCTCAATACCGACTTCTCGCAGAAGCAACCTCGTTAGCGCCCCAGCGGCAGTTCTTGCTGCAGTCTCACGAGCGCTTGCACGCTCCAGAACGTTGCGACAATCGTCCGTGTCGTATTTAAGGGAACCAGCAAGGTCGGCATGCCCAGGACGCGGCCGATGCATGGGCGGTGTTCGTTCAAGATCGTCAAGACGAGCATCCTTATTGGGTACTTGAAGCACGATAGGCGCGCCAGTTGTTAGCCCAAGTCGCACCCCGGACGTCACTTCAACTTCATCTGTTTCGATGCGCTGACGTCCTCCGCGACCGTAGCCGCCTTGGCGTCGCCGCAATGCAGTGTTGATGAAGTCTGTGTCGACCTTGAGCCCTGCGGGCATTCCGGTGATGAACGCGGTTCCACATGGGCCATGAGATTCGCCGGCAGTCTGGACAAGCAAGTCTGTCACGCTTCGAATCCTACCAGCCACCGTCAGCCCAAAGCGCCTGTTGCGCCGCAGCCTGCGTTGCCCACATGTGATTGCCGGTGGCAACCTGTGCCCCAAGGGCTCGCATAGCCCTGACAAAGACGGTTTCAAGCGGGTCATACACGGACTCGAGGCATACCGCATTGCTACCCACCATTGCCACGTCGAATCCAACGGCAGCCACTGCGTCGCCATCTGGTTGTCCACCGTGCGCCATCCCGACTGATGTGCACTGGACGACAATGTCAAATGGTCCCGAACATCCATGCTCCTTGCTACCCACTGCAATGTCACCAACCCATGCAAGGTCATCTGTAACCGCTTGTGCCCGCTGAGGGGTCCGGTTGAACACCCGAACACTGGCACCCGCTTGCAGAAGGCCCACGCATGCCGCTCGAGCGGCACCCCCAGCACCAAGAACCGCCGCAGTGGCGCCTGTGAACGTTGCGCCCAGCATTCGCAGTGGCTCGACAACACCCACGACATCGGTGTTGGCCGCTCGGATCGCTCCGTCTGGGCTCACGACCAACGTGTTCGATGCGCCAGCCGCAGTTGCAGCGTCGCAGATGCCCCCCCCTGCTTCTTGAACCAGCCTAAGACAATTCGCCTTGTGTGGCATCGTGACCGACACGCCACCGAATGGTAGATGCGGATGATCAATACACGAGAGTATGTCCGCCTTAAATCGCTCCCAACCCTCGCGGACTGGTAGCGGGAGGTACACCGCGTTCCATCCGCATTCAACAAACATCTCATTGTGCTTGGGTAGCCCGGGTGAATCGCCCAGCGGCCAACCCACAAGGCCATACAGTCTTGTCTGCTGGTTGATCGACCGAAACTGATATCGCTCGATCAAGTGCGAAAGCGTCGGTTGACCTGGAGCGGTGGCGGTGTTGCCATCCAACGCCGCGAACGTAAGCAGGCCACCCCAAGCACCAGTCATCACTCGACTGATCAGCCCCGCCTCACCCATAGCCAACGCAATCATCGGCTTGGGCTGACTCGCTAAGACATCTGCACACTCCAATGCCTCTCGCACTGCGTTGACATGCCATGCCACTTTGATGACATCGCAGTCAGCTTCACCCATCTCTGCAATACACCGAAGCAAGTTCGCCGGCCGCCTCTTCAAGTCATGATGCGACAGCACCAGTGCCGTGCCCTTTGCCCGCAACAATGAAGCAATGCCTTGCAGTGCACTGTCAGCGCACCATGCATCAAATTCCAAATCGAGAAACCGCGGTGTCGCTCCCGCGTCGAGCAATGCCTGCAAAAGCTCAACGCGTTGGGCCTCGGGGCCGTCAAATGCGCCTCCCTCAACAGCTGCGCGGCAAGTCACAATGCAGGGCAAGGGTGACTCTTGCACAAGTTGCACCACGCTTGCATGCGATGTGGCATCTTTGGCAAGCGTGTCCACACGCCACTCCACAAGGTCGGCGCCCTGGGACTGGGCAGCCCGAGCAAGCTCGATCGCGTCGTGGACAGCATCGGGGCTGGTCACAGTGATGGGTGTTGCGAGCATGGCCATTGGCGCAGCGTACAAAAAATGTCGGGCACCTTTTCTCAGCCTGCCAGAAGCGAGGTTCCCATACGGCTCCTAATCAGCGTTAGATTCGGCTATGGCGAAGGGTGGACGGCACCCTTTCCTGCTCTACTGCACAAACTCGTGGACGAATCTCAACAACTCCTGATGCAAGCCCGCCATACCCTTCGAGCATGGACATCGGCGATTATTCGTTTCGATGAACATGTTCAGCCACTGCAGTACGTCATCGCCCCTGATGGCCGGCTCGTGGCCCCAGCCATGGTGGCCATGCTTTCCACGCTCGATACCGCGCTGCACATTCCCGATGAGGATCCAGATGGCCTGCAACTCCTCGTGGAGTTGCATGAGTTTTATGCAGATGGCCCAGAAGGTGCCCTAGCTGACCGTTGGCGCATCTATCACGGCACACCTGACGATATACGTTGGGCTGTGATGGACGTTGACCTTGCTCGATTTCGTGGCGGCACAATTGACGGCGAGGCGATGGTTGTTGCCAATCCACTGGCCGAATGTGAGCCACGCATATGCGCCTTGATTAATGCGAGTCATGTTGCCTCGATCCAACAGACGCTTGAGTCACAGTTGAGTATCAAAGCTCAAAACCCACTTGTTGTTGGCGTTCATCCAGATGGGCTCGATGTGCGATGTGACCACGATGTCGTCCAACTGCCTCTGACCATACCGCTCGAACATGATCAAGCCGCAGGCGCCGTATTGGCGGCCATCGGCGTCGTGTAGTAGGCCGACTCAAAATTTCCCACATGAACTGACAGAAGTGCTTGTGTCGTGCGGATCCCCTGTAACAACACAGATTCGCAGGATTCAACGCCCCCTATGCTCCCTATGAACGTTGTGGGCCGCGTCCAGCTCAATACAGCAAGGAGCCACTTCGTTATGTATCACCCAACCACCCTTCTCACGATCGCCTCTGTCACGGCCATGACGGCCGCCGCACATGCATCCACCATCAATCTGGCCTACAGCGACTACAACACAAGCGTCGACGGATGGACTGTTCGAGACACTGTCAATGGCAACGTGTCGTACTTCACACCCACTTGGAATGCAACGGGCGGCATGCCCACTGGTCATGTTGAGTTTGCTGATGTAACCCCAGGCGGCTACGTCTTTGAAGCGTCCGCGGACTTCACCGGCGACTTCTCTGCGGCACTTGCTGTGGGCGGTGTGTCATTCGATTGGAAGGCCAACCAAATTCAAGCTGGCAAACGTGCTGGTGTGAGCCTCTGGCGTGATGGTGTGCGATTGTCCACCAGTAGTGACCCGGACCCAGCTGCAAACATTTGGCACAGTTTCGACTTCGCCTTCACGATGAACACAACCTGGAACGTCGACTACGGCTCCGGGGCGCAGCTCGCAACGATGGCTGATCTCTCCTATGTGCTGTCCAATGTCACTGGCATGGACATCACTGGCGAGACATGGACAGGCATGTCAGAAACCACCTGGCTGGACAACCCACGCATCTACACACGCGTGCCCGCACCGGGCGCTCTGGGGCTACTGGGCATTGCCGCCATTGCGGGCGTACGTCGCCGCCGAGACCGGTAAGCCTGACCCTAGTTCCCTCCACCTAACACTTCCTTTAGCCAATTCCCACGGCGCTCGGTGTTTCCCTCGGAACCATCGGGCGTCGTTCGTTGCGTGCCCCCGCGATGGATTGATCGTGAAAGCTGGCGGGTCGGTGGGGATTCAATAATCCCAGTCGGCTGCCGGCTCGGGCAGGAGCCAACGCGATGTCAGCGCCGCAAGCAAATCGCCCGGGCCGCGTAAATCATCCGTCAATGCAAGTGCTGTTGCTGACCTGGCGCCCATCCACAATCGGGTGAACGCATTGATCGATGCCTCAAGCATTGGCGCATTTGCATCGTGGCCCTGTGTGGCGATGCATTGTTCACCGAGCGTCACAGTCCAGTCGCCACCGCACCCGCGCCACGGTGCATCCGTGGGCAAAAACCCCTCAATTGGATCATGCAGTCGAAGGTTGAACGACAACGGCTTGCCCGGCAGCGACAACGCCGCCATGCAGGTTGGCACATCGCACATGCGATGCTGCTGATATGCAATTGAGGTTGGCTTGCCCTCATTCTGGCCGCCTCGTGTTCGCCGCAGCCAGGCGAATGGCCGATCGACAAGGTCCTGCAATTGCACGCCAGGGGGATCGGCAATGCGCACACCGCTCACCTGATCCGCAAAGGATCGAATGACACCCAGCAACTCGTGCAACTGGGCACGGGTGCTCCAGGCCATCCACCGCACAGTCCAAGGACCATCTTCGGCGTTCTCATCAACACTGATCCACATAGCGTGTGTCAACACGCCCTTGGCATCGCGAAAGCCCAACCCATGCCCTGGACACTCACAGCACTCCAGTTCGGTAAGCCCCGCGTCAGCCAGATTGATCATGCCATGCACATGTCGACGCCCAAGCCGGCAGGCATGCATCTCCACAGCGTCATCGACCGACAATCGCACGGGCAGACGATCAAGCCTTGCCACTTTTAAACTGGCCGGCTCAATAGTCATTCGACGGACGTACGGGCAACAACTGAATCCAAGTCGGTCATAGAAGCCTTGATCAAAAATGCCCAACGATGCCACCGCGGCGCCATCAGCCACCCCCGCTGCAACCTGCATCGCCGTCAACGTGCTCGCGTGGCCGCCCTGCCTGCATACAACACTGGCATACACGCCGGCGATAATGACCACGGGGAGTTGCTGCGTTTGAAACTGCAGCGTGCCTGCGGTTCGGCTGGCACCAACTTCCATGGAGCCGTTGTGCTCCTCCACAATCGTGTCGCACGCTTTCAGATACGCATCAAGACCGCGATCAAAGTCTGGCTGGCCCTTCTTCCACCCAGTCTCGCTCCAAATGCGAACGAGGTCGGCGCGATCTCTGTCCTTGTCAAATGGGCGATGCACTGGTCAAGATTCGCCTAAACGATCGATTGTGTTGGTACTCGACAAGCCTGGGCGATGTGAGAGCACCTTGATTTCAATTCCCAGCGACTTCACAAGGTCGTGCTCCGCAATAGCAGTGGGCTCATAGTCACCCCCCTTCACGTAGACATCGGGTGCCACAGCCTCAATCAGTGTGTGTGCCGTGGGTTCCTCAAAGACAGTCAACAAACCCACACACTGCAATTCCGCCAAGATCTCCAGTCGCTCAGCGAGTGGATACACCGGCCGGCCCTCACCCTTCATAGCCGTAACCTGCGCGTCCGAATTAACCCCGACAACAAGCAGGTCTCCCTGCGCGCGGGCATCACGCAAATACGCGACGTGCCCTGCATGTATGACATCGAAGCACCCGTTGGTCAACACAATGCGATGGCCTGCCGCCCGAGCAGCCTCCAATTCCACGAGCAATTCCTCGCGATCACGAGCCTTTCCAGCAACGCGATGCACCGTACGCAACACTTCTTGTCGTACTTTTGCCAAAGGCACGGCCTGCGCACCAAAAACCTCGACCTCTAACCCTGCCGCAGCGTTTGCCAACTGCACCGCATGCAGCCATGAAAGATTGTGCGCTCGCCCCGCAGCGAGCGCCGCAAGCACCATGTCACCAGCACCAGTCACGTCATAAATGTCCCGAGGCACGGTTGGCACAGGGCACGGTTCGCTTCCGGCCTCCAGCAGCAGTGCACCGTGGCGATCCAATGTCATGACGACCGCATGTGCACCGGTGACATCTTGCAAGTGGCGGCCTCGCGTTTCTGGGCATGCATCAGTGGGAAGCGACATCGTTGCGCGTTCTGCCTCGGTGCGGTTGGGGGTGATTGCGGTGCAACCGCGATACCGGCCGAAGTCGGCGATGCCCGCAGGGTCGACAAGTACATCGACCCCTGCAGCAGTTGCCGCTTCAACAACCCCGGCAATCAGTGACTCATCGCACACACCCTTGCCGTAATCTTCGAGACAAATCACATCGACCGAGCCCATCGCGTCTCGAATACGACGCAATAACTCATCTCGAACAACTGGTGCAAGTGGCGCGGACGATTCATGATCGAGCCTGAACATTTTTTGTGGGTGACGGTGCTGCGCAAGCCCAACCAAACTTCGCTTGCAAGTCGTTGGCCGCGATGCGTCAACAATCAGCCCCTCGACATCAATGCCATTGGCCTCCAACTCGGCAACCAACGCACGCCCGGCGCTATCGTCACCACGCACACCAATACACCGCACCGCGCCGCCAAGACCCGCCAGACAGGTGGCTACGTTTGATGCGCCGCCGGGGGTTTGCTCGGTACGCTCAACTTGTAGGACAGGAACGGGAGCATCAGGGCTCAGCCGCTCAGCATTGCCATACACTTGTTCATCCAGCATGAAGTCGCCCACAACGAGCACATTGAACGTGCCAAAGCGAGCAAGGGCGTGAAGCAGATCAGTCATGGGCTTGGGTCCCTATCGTCATGGAAAATGCGCTCGACACAGCTCCGCAACGACGCTTCGCCGCTGAGAAACCGCAATGCCAACCGTGGAACAAGTACCGGCACGGGCAGGGCCCGAACGGCAAGCAGTGGTGCCATCGTAGCCATGTCCTTGGCTGACACGACAATTGCATCAGCATTCCTAGCTAATGCAGCCAGTTGATCGAGGTCTGCAGACGTCACAGCCTGATGATCTCTAGCAGGGAGATTCTCAACAACGCTTGCGCCATGCATAGGCAACATGCCAAGCATGCCGCTGGGCCTTGCGATGCCCAATCGTGTCACCACACGCAAGCCCTCAAGCGTGCCAAGAGGCACTTGGCCTGAGCCATCGCGGTCAATCCGGGTCAGGCTGTCCCACGCATGCACGCACAGCGCAACTGGCTCATCACCATGAAGATCTGTGATTCTCGATCGAAGCGTCGGCGCAGCATGATCGGCATGTGTGACAACTACAGCATCCGCCCTGCGAAGATTGCGAGCTGGTTCACGCAACCGCCCTCGCGGAAGCAAGTAATCCGTATCGGGCGGATATCGCCCATCAACCAACACTATGTCGAGGCCACGCTTCACGAATCGATGCTGAAAGCCATCGTCCAGTACAACGCAGTCAAAGGGCGAACCGTGTTGCATGGCATGCGCGATCGTACGAACTCGATCGCTTCCAACGAGTACGGGCACATTTGGCATCAATGATTCGTGCTCACGTGCCTCATCGCTCACGCCGTCGCGAGATTTGTACCCTCGCAGTGCAATCGCCGGCGCGTGGCCTGAATCAAGCAACTGGCCTGCAACCCACCGAACCATTGGAGATTTTCCAGTGCCGCCAACAGACAGATTGCCCACGGACACGACGGGCACCCCCACGTCATGTACGTGCCGCCCTTTGTCGAACCCGCGATTGCGAATGCTGACGACCCGCTCCATCATCATGGAACCCAGCCAACTGAAGCCTAGGTTGAACGTATTCATGCCTCGGCCTCTTGCAAGAGCTGCTCCAGCAGATGCATTGACAGGCCCATCACGGCCTCGGGTTCGCCATCACAGTGCACGGGCCACCCTGCGTCAATTCGATCAGACAGGTTGTAACCGCCCGCCTTTCCTCGCCACTGATCCGTGTCAAGGTACTCCTCGAGTTCCGCATCGCCAAGATCACCCACATGCACGTACGCCACTGCTGCACCTAGGCAACGCTTGCCCTCAACAGGCAAGATGCACATCCCCGTCCAAACATCATGAACACGACCACGCATCGCACACAACATGCGTCGCGCGTCGTCTCGATTTCGCGGCTGGCCAAGTACGACATTGTCCACAGTGCAAACGGTATCCGCCGCGAGCAATATCTCGCCTGGTTGCGTGCGTGGATCGGCCAGAACGGCCTTTGCCTTTAACCAGGCCATGGCCATCGTCCACCGCTGGGGATGTGTGCCACGTGCGTCGAGTGTGCCATCATCGACAGATGGCCGGCGCACATCAACAAGCCACTGGGCTGTTTCCAGCATCGCCTTGCGGCGGGGGCTGCTACTGGCAAGCACAATGCGCCGTACATTCAAGTGCCATACCCCAACGCTTCAATCGCCCGTGTGGCGACTGTCTCGATCTCTATTCGGCGCATCACGCTGTCACCTAACGCCGCGGATCGGTAGTCGAACACCTCCCCTTGTGATCGCTCCGCAGCAATCACGCGATCCTCGCCCCGCCATGGACCGACAATCGCTGGGTCGGTTGGTCCGTACAACCCCAAAAATCGTCCGCCAAGACCCGCGGACATGTGCAGCGGTGCCGAGTCGCATGCGATGGTCAGCGCCGCGTCTTCGATGATGGCCATTAACTCACCGATGCTGGTTTGGCCACAACAATCAATGACACGATCATCGTGCTCACGCAATCCCTCGGCAACCGATCTCGCTACGCCCGTTTCCGACGAGCTGCCCACAAGCACTATTTTGAGCGATGCATCGTGCTCGAGCAACCTACGGCCAAGGGCAGACCAACGGCCCGCGGGCCAAGCCTTCGATGGCCATCGCGTTGCCGGCCCAATGACCACAAAGTCACCGACAAGTCCCAATCTCCGTCGCCGCTCAACCCAAGCGTTGGTGCCCGCGGTGGGCACATACAAACTGATGTCGCCATCTGGCAATGTTCCTGCCGCTTTGGCCAACGCCAGCATGCGATCAACTTCGTGTAGTCCCGATTCCATGCGAACACGGTGTGTGCCACATACCCAGCTGCCCTCGCGAGCGGCTCGATCAACAATTCGACTGGATGCCCCCGTTGCCAAGGCCATGAGCCCACTGCGAGCGAGCCCCTGACAATCCAGGACCAAGTCAAAGCCCCCGCGGCCCAGCCCAGCAAAGAATTGCCCAACCGCTGCCCATCGATGAGGACGTGTCGCCAAACCACGGAATGTTGATCTGGGAAACTCAATCACCCCGTCCAGCGCTGGATGGGCCTCAATAGCCTGGGCGAACTCTGACTGCACGACCCAATGAATGGCTGCCTGCGGGGCTGCCTTGCGGAGCGCCGTCAATATAGGAACCGTCCGACAGACGTCCCCAAGGGCACTGGGCCGAATGATCAGAATCCTGGCTGCTGCTAGTGTTGGAACCATAGATTCATCGCCAAATAGACCAACATTGGCCCGCTTGGATTTCGATGATAGTCTTGAGTGGGGCCCTACCTGTTGTATTGTGCCTCGCACCGCACAAGGCCCCAGCCGCGGACGGCAGCACTTTCATGGCAAACGACCAGCAACACGACGACCAAACACCCCGCAAGGGCAGAAGCGCCAATGCGGCCCGCCCTGCTGGTGCTGAGCCTGCCCGAGCCAACACACCCCCTCCAACGACCCAAGATCCCGATACCGAACCCCGGGCGGCAAAATCCGGCGGCGGCAGCACCGGGGGCTTTGACACCTTGCTCGGCCAACTGGTGGTTCGGCAGGGCCTTGTCACGGCAAATGAACTGCAGCAGTGCCGCTCGCATTTGGAATCGCAAACAGCTGGCACGCTGAGCGACGTCTTACTGGCCAACGACTTCGTCACACGTCGGCAAATGGCGAGATTGCGTCGAGAGTTCGAGGCTCGCAAATCCACACAACGCATTCCTGGGTATCGCATCAAACGCAAACTCGGCGCTGGCGCCATGGCAACCGTGTTCTTGGCGGAGCAAATCAGTTTGGATCGGCTTGTCGCCATCAAGGTGTTGCCCAAAAAGTTCTCCGAGGACGCCAACTTCATTACCCGGTTCTACAAGGAAGGCCGTGCCGCAGCGAGCCTGAACCACCCCAATATCGTGCAGGCCATCGACGTGGGGCAAGCCGATGCGCATCATTACTTCGTCATGGAGTACGTGGAAGGCGAGACGGTCTACGAAAAGATCAGCCGCGACCGACGCATCAGCGAGTCCGATGCAGTGGAAATTCTGCAACAGAGTGCGAGGGCCTTGCAGCACGCACACGACATGGGCTTCATTCACCGCGATATCAAGCCCAAAAACCTGATGCTCACCAAAGGTGGACAAGTCAAACTGGCCGACTTGGGCCTTGCTCGGAATGTTGATGACCATGAAGCGGCCAAGGCAGAGGCTGGGCGGGCGTACGGGACGCCCTATTACATCAGCCCGGAGCAGATTCGCGGCGCCATGGACATTGGACCACAAGCCGACATATATGGGCTTGGTGCAACGGCGTATCACATGGTGACGGGGCAAGTGCCCTTCAATGGCAAGAACCCAAGTGAGGTCATGCACCATCACCTTAAGACGCCTCTGGAACCACCGGATCATCGCAACCCCGCATTGAGCGCCGAGTTCAGTCAGGTATTGGAGATGATGCTTGCCAAAGATACGCATGAGCGATATCGCTCAGCGGCGGACCTCCTAGAGGACCTCAGCCTGCTTCGCCGCGGCGAAGCCCCACACTTTGCCCGACCGAAGTTGGACTTGGCGGATCTTTCGGTATCCATGCCCAGCGAATCAGCTGAGGTGCCTGTGCAGCGGAAGTCCTCGTCTTCAATTGACCCGACCTTGGCTATTGCCAGCATCGTGCTCAATGTCATTTTGCTCATTGTCGTATTGGCGTTGTTAGTGACCTGAGTTCAGCACTCGCTCGACAACCAACTCAACTTCGACTGTGGCCCCAAGTGGCAACGCCACACACCCCACAGCTGCCCGTGCATGTCGACCCGCATCGCCCCAAAGATCGACAAGCAACTCGCTTGCCCCGTCAGCGACAGCTGGTTGCCCGTGAAAGTCCGGATCCGATGCAACAAACACGCCAAGGCGCACAACACCGCAAATCTGATCCAGATCGCCATCGAGGGCCTGTCGCAACGCTGCAAGGGCGTTGATGACACATTGCCGTGCAGCTGCCCGTGCTGCATCGGGCGTCACAACTGACGGCACGGCCCCAGAAGCGATCAATTCGCCTTGGACCATGGGTATTTGCCCGCTGACAAAGGCCAATGAGCCCGTTATGCGGACCGGCAGATAGTTGGCAACTGCCCCTGGCGGGTCAGGAAGCGTGATTTTCAAGTGCTGCAGTGCATTTTCGATGCGGCCCATGACGATGCTCCTCGTTGCGTACAGGCTTGACATGCATTGGGTTCAGCGTATGCTTGTGCCAGCCGGGTGGTCGATTGCTTCGATCATCCATATTCGTACCGTTTGGTACACCGTACTGATTCCCCCGCATTGCGGGCCATCATTGCCTCCACCCGGTTGACAACCCAGTGAACGACCTAGCCGGTGCGCACGATCGTGTGCGTGACCTGATTGATTCCGTCCTATGGTCGTTCCTGTCGTGCAACCGCCCGTTCCATCTGTGCGGACATGTTTTCACGGCAGGTCCCTTGTTCTCGCCTAGGCGAGGGCTGCCCGGTGGCACTGTCCAAAGGCTTTGACCCGACCACAGTGGTCGGATGGCAATTGATGATTTATTTCCCATGCATCCTCTCTTAGGAGACCGAGTCAAAATGAAGAGCACGAATACCCATCGCGGCTTCACCATCGTCGAGTTGATGGTGGTTGTCGCCATCATCGCATTGTTAATCAGCCTTCTTGTGCCTGCGTTGGCCTCGTCCTTCGCTAGCGCAAAGGCAACTCAAGACCAAGCCCAAATTCGTGGCGTCATGGCTGGCACGCTCCAGTCCGCATCGGACTTCGGCGACAAGTTTGTCAGCCCAGACCTCATTGCCCGCGAGCGGTACACCGGCTCAGGCGACCCCCGATACATGTGGGGTAAAGGCAAGCGAGTCATCACCTGGAACAGCACCGAGAGCCTCTGCTCGGCGCTCATCATGCGTGAATATCTTGAGCCCAACGCATTCATCAGCCCCGTCGACTCCAACCCATTCGTCGGCGCCAAGGGCCAGGTTGAAGAAGCCGGTGGCAACGCCGTCCCCTACAACTTCGATTGTTGGGACCCCGTCAACGCGTGCAATAACGTCGGCAGCGACCCATTTGGTTTCTGGGACACCGCCTTCCACTGCGACTTGGCACCCAATGGCACCGACGATTCTGATCACAACTCGTATGCCAACAGCCTGCTTGCTGGTCATCGACTGAAGAAGTGGAACGCCAACCAAGGTCACGACCGCATTACGTATTCCACGCGTGGCACTCGAATGGGCGCCACTGTGGGCGATCCACTCTATGACGATTCGCCAGCGCTGGAAATGATCGGCGAAGACACCAACTGGAAGGGTCACATGACGCACGCCGATGGTTCGGTGACTGTCGAGACCAACTTCGTGCCTGTGCTTCACTACAGCTCACACCGTGGGCTTCAAATGGAAGACAACGTATTCGATGCAGAATTCTGCGATGAGTACTACATGCCCAGTTCAGGGCAGACCCAGTGCTTTGGTGCTGGCGATAACTTCCTAACGTTTTCAAACAACGGCTATGCCTCGGGCACGCCTTCACATCTCTTCCCCGCTGGCAATGTGTTGGACTCCTATGCCATGGGCAAGTGCACGTGGGATTCCGACGCAGACTGGTGAATGCAGGTGACTTGATCCACTGACACATTCGCGGGCCCGCCTCTCACAAGGCGGGCCCGTCTTCATCCCCCGAGGCACCCCATGGCTAAAGGGGAACAAGCAAACTCAACACACACATGCCGATGCACAACATTGACTTCGGCGATAGGCTGAAGAAGGCCATGTCAACTCGCACACGTGCATGCCAAGGGAATTGCCGAGGACCAGTGCCTCAAGGAAACCCAATTCCCGTGCAATTTGGATTGGAGCCGCTCATGCGTAATTCTCTAGACACAACCATGATTCGTCGAGGCGTGACGCTTGTTGAATTGCTTGTAGTGATCTCAATCATGGGCATCTTGATGGCTGTGCTCTTCACTGCTATGGCTCCAGCCCAACGAGCTGCCTTGGAAACCAAAGAACGAGAAAACCTTCGCCAATTGCACGGCGGCTTCAAAGCATTCGCTGCATCCAACAACAATCGAAACCCTGTCCCGGGGCTGATCCGCCGAGGCATGCGCGACTTTGACGGCGATGGCGTTGGTGATCGCTTTGTCGATGGCAGTGGCCCGGAAGATGCGTCACAAAATGATCACGGCGCCATGCTGTCCATGTGCATCATGAGAGAGTTGTTCGTGCCGAATCAGCTGGTATCGGCAAATGATCCAAGCACACACGTGTATGCCTATAACGACTACAACTACAACCTTTACGGGCAGTTAGATGATGAGGATCGCCCCAACCGATGGGACCCGCAGTTCAGCAACCACCTGCTCGGACAGGGTGACAACAACAACCCCGGCTGCAACAACTCCTACGCAATTGTTCCACTGGCTGGCGAACGTCGCCGTGACAATTGGGATCGACAAGGAAGTTCTACGTTTCCATTGATTGGCACGCGTGGCCCCGAAAATGGCGACTCCATTCACATCAACGTCCCACAGGGCGGAGGCATGCCCGACTCGATCACCGGCCAGCTATTGGCAACTTCAGGTGCCTGGCGTGGCATTCTTGCGTATGCAGATGGTCACACGGATATCTACGACGGCTTCTATCCCGAGCACCTAACGTTCCGTCACGCCAATGGAAACAACGTGCCTGACAATGTCTTCGATGCGGAAGCTACCGCATCGGGACCTTGGGCTGGCGATGCTGCCCTGCTTGGGCCCGATGCCTTTCTCACGCATGTGGATACTGTCGAGTCTCAGTCGGCCGTGAATCCCTACGACGTAGATTTTGAACCGCTGCACGATTAGGCCGCCCAATCCAAGCGGTGCTCGGCCTTTCACCCGCCTTTCAAGGGACCTCTCTGGATACCCTGTGGCAGTGTTACGACTGCTGCTTCTTATGATCTGCCCGGCTCTGCTGGCCGCCGACGACATCTCACCTGTCGTCCCAGCATCCCGACAAGCTGATCTCGCTTGGATCATTCCCATTCACGGGCCCATCGACGGCATCACACTTACGTCAATTGAACGACGGCTCGGTGAGGCACAAGCCCGCGGTGCCGACACAGTAGTGCTTGAACTGGACACCCCCGGTGGGGAACTCGAATCCACCATTCGCATTCTGCAAGCCCTCCGCGCGCATGAATCCATGCGATCTATCGCTTGGATACGGCCTATTGCCTTTAGCGCCGGAGTGATCATCGCTCTGGGCACGGACGATATTGTTGCCACGCCAGGCGCGCGACTAGGTGACGCTGCTCCCATCACGCCACTTGGCCCATTGCCCGCAGCTGAACGTGCCAAAATTGAATCTCCCCTTCTGGCGGAAGTTACCGACTCTGCACGCGCACACGGACATGATGAACGACTCGCCCAAGCCTTTGTCAGCGTTGGCATGGAGTTGTGGCTCGTCCGCGACATCACCACTGGCGATGCCTACATTCTTGATGCGCGGGAATACCTCGATGTATTTGGTGAGCCACCGACTCAGGAACTTACGGATGTATCAACCGCTGTAACACCACAGGTACCAGGTGATGCCGATCACTTTACCGGTGGAGGCATTATTCCTTGGCTCGGTGGTGCCATGGCCGCAGATGCAAATGACATTGGCAACGAAGCGACGGTGCCCCCTGGCCGCCAACGCCTCACTGCCAGCGATGCCTCTCGGCTGAGACCCGTTGGACAAATCGTCGATCGAAGTCGGCTACTAACCTTGACATCAACTGAGGCCCGCGCTTGGGGCCTGTCGAGCGCAGATGTTCCCGATGAAACGAGCCTCGCTGCCTTTCTCGGTGGCGCAACGCTTCACCGCGCCGATGAAACGTGGTCCGAAGAACTCGCTCGAGTACTCATGTCTTGGCCCGTGCGCATTGTGCTCATCGTGCTGGTCATTATTGGATTCCTCATCGAGATGGCGGCACCTGGAACCGGCGCGTTCGCCTTGGGGGCAGTGCTGGCGCTGATGTTGCTCATTGGCGCCCCGTGGCTTGCAGGCTTGTCAAACTGGTGGCCTTTGCTTGCAGTCTTGGTTGGCCTTGCGCTCATTGCCATGGAGGTCACGCTTGCGCCAGGCACGCTCCTGCTTGGCATTCCCGGCGCAGTATTGCTACTTGGCGGGCTTGTGTTTGCCGTATCGGCACCCACCTCTGGCGGGGGTATCCAACTCACGCATCTTGTGCAGGGCCTCATGCTTGTTGGCGCGGGTGTTGTCATTGCAGGCGCACTGGTATGGGTGCTTGCTGGCCCACTTGGGCTGGGCAACGCGACGGCTCGCCGCCTTGCATTGGCGACCCCCAAGGTGCCACCGCAGAAAAAAGTCGATCGAACAGGTGCTCTTGGTGTCGCAGTGACGGATTTACGCCCCTCAGGGCGGGCTGAGTTCGACGGACACATCATCGACGCGATATGCTCAGGACGATGGATCAACTCGGGCACTGCCGTGCGCATTGTGCGTGATGGCATGGAAGTCGAAGTTGAGCCCAACGAATGAGCTTGGAGCAAGGTTGATGCAGGTTTGGATCATGGCAACGCAGGCGGCTGGCCCCGCAGCGGCCGCCGCACAGGCGGACTCTGCTGAAGCTGCCCTATTTTGGGCATTCATTCTGATCGCCGCAGCGATTGTGGTCATCGCCATGGAAGTGCTACTGCCTACTGGTGGACTACTGGCTCTCGTATCAGGCGCATTGTTGGTTGGGTCACTGGTGGCATTCTTCTCGTACAGCAACGGCGCTGGCTTTCTGGCACTTGTACTGATGGTGGTGCTTGGGCCGCTGTGCTGTTATTACGGCTTCAAGATCTGGTCAACGACCCGCATGGCTCGCCGACTGGTTTTGGAAGACGAAGGGCCTCTGGCCGTGCAATCAGACTCCTTGGAGGGCTGCACGGGCACAGCTGAGACACCACTGCGGCCAATCGGTACCGTACGTGTTAATGGCGAACGCAGGGATGCTCTTTCTGAGCTCGGCGTCATTGAAGTTGGAACGATTATTGTTGTCGTGGAAGATCGCGATAATCAACTTAAGGTACGTGCAGCAGATGCGCACGAGGGAAAAGTGACATGAACCTATTAGCTGCTATGGACACCGTGACGATTGTCGGAATTTCAATCGGCGGCGTCATTCTGCTCATCATTGCGATCTTCCTCTTCCAGTTCATTGGACTGTGGGTGCAGGCGTGGGTATCTGGCGCATCGGTCCGATTCATTGACCTCATCATGATGCGATTCCGAAAGGTCCGACCACGAATCATCGTGGAGAACCGCATCACGGCCAAGAAGGCTGGCATTGATATCTCGTCAAACCTGCTGGAATCACATTATCTCGCCGGCGGCCATGTGAACTCTGTGGTCCGAGCCATCATTGCCGCAGACAAGGCGAACATTGAATTGCCTTGGGAAACGGCAACGGCAATTGACTTGGCCGGACGCGACATTCTTGAAGCAGTTCGTACAAGTGTGAATCCAAAGGTCATTGATTGCCCAAGCGGCGAGAGTGGCCGAAGCACGATTGACGCAGTCGCAAGCGACGGCATCAAATTGCGTGCCCGCGCTCGTGTAACGGTGCGAACAAATATTGCACGCCTCGTCGGCGGCGCTACAGAAGAGACGATTATCGCTCGTGTTGGCGAGGGCATTGTGTCCACGATTGGCTCAGCGGCGAATCACCTTGCAGTACTAGAGAACCCGGACAACATTTCCAAAACAGTGCTGGAAAAAGGACTTGATGCCGGCACTGCATTTGAGATTCTGTCCATCGATATCGCTGATATCGACGTCGGTGAGAACATTGGCGCGGCCCTTCAGGCGGATCAGGCTGAAGCTGACACCAAGCGATACCAAGCTACCGCTGAGCAGCGACGAGCACTCGCCGTCGCATTGGCCGCGGAATACCGCGCTGAAGTGGAAAAGAACCGCGCCCTGGTCGTGCTTGCCGAAGCGGAAATCCCAAAGGCCATGGCCGATGCATTCCGAAGCGGCAACATGGGCATCATGGACTTCTACCGTATGAAGAACATCATGGCTGACACCGATATGCGTGGCGCTATTGCTGAAGGTGGCCCGCCCAACGGTGACACGGAGTCCAAGGGCTGAGTACGCTCGCCACCGTTCCCGGCATGCTTGACTGGGGCGTGACGGAGACCGTGTTATTGGTGCTCCTTGCGCCCTTGCTGGTGATCAGCGCGCTCTTTTCGGGAAGTGAAACTGCGCTGTTTGGTCTCGGCGCACGGCATCGCATGGATTTGACGCATAGCGACAAAAGCGTTGACCGCGCGGTGCTCTCGCTGCTGCTTAAGCCCCGACAACTTTTGATCACAGTGCTTGTTGGCAACATGGCCGCGAACATCACTTGGTTCACCATTATTGCAGTGCTCGCTGGCGAGCAACCGTGGGGCTTAGGCGGCGCCGTCGTTGTACAAGTGCTTGGTGTACTGATCCTTGTTTTGTTGGGTGAAGTCGTACCTAAGGTTGTTGCGAGCGCAGACACCCTTCGCGCCGCACGATTCATAGCCCCCCCACTTCACGCGGTCCATGTCGTGCTTCTCCCTTTGCGGCGAGTGGTTGAGTCAATCGCGATTCGCCCATTGGCTCGGCTCGCTGGCGATCGGCCTGATGATGCAGCGCTCAGTGACAATGATCTGGATCGCCTACTCGACCACTCGGCACAATTGGGATTGGTTGACGTGCAGGAACAGCGATTTCTCGCGGGCATTCTTGGACTTGGGCGTTTACCTGTGCAGCAGGTCATGACGCCACGCACACGTATGGTGTCAATCGCTCTTGATGACGACACCAATGCCATCGCTGATGCCTTTGGAAGGAGTGGCCTCACTCGATTGCCAGTTCGAGGCGAAGATATTGATGCAATTGTGGGCATGCTCTTTGCACGCGATTGGTTGCAAGCGGGCAGCCCCAGTGACATTGACAGGTTACTTCGCACACCCGCATTCACCCCGGCCGTTGCGCCCGTTGATCGCGTGCTGCACACGCTGCAGCAGAACCAACGCAAAACGGCAATTGTCGTCGACGAATACGGGGGGACCGCCGGCATAGTGTCGATCCGCGATCTCGTTGAGCCATTAACGGGCACATTTGATGACCTAGAGGCCGCCGCACCAAGTGCTCGCCCACTTGGCCCTGGTCGCTGGATTGTCGATGGAATGCTTGATGCCGCCACACTCATGGCATTGGTTGGCCGAACCATTCCCCCTGGCACGACCTTTGCCGATTTAATCAAGGCGAATCACCCCGGCGCGTCCGAGGGCACGCAAGTGCATTTGAGTGGCGTTCGACTGACTGTGCATCACATTGACGATGAGGGCGGCGTCGACACTGTCTTGGTATCCCGAATGCAACCTGGTGATACCCAATGACAAATGTTGAGATCACACTTCTTGTTCTTGCCGCGATGATGGGGCTGTCGTTGAGCGCGCTTTTTTCGGGCATGGAAACGGGGCTGTATACGCTCAACCGAGTACGGCTGACCCTTCGCCGCGCTGATGATGACCCATCTGCCATTCGGCTCGTGACTCTTCTTGAGCGCCCCGCACGGATGCTTGCAACCGTCCTCCTAGGCACAAATATTGCTTCAGCGCTAGGGTCGTCGTCGTTGGCGGCGTTGCTCGAATCGACCGGCCTCTCTGAAGGGTGGGTTGTTGTGGCGAACACCCTCATTTTGGTCCCATTGATTCTCGTACTCGCTGAAATTCTCCCAAAAGACTTTTTTCGCGTGCATGGCGATCGGTGGTGCTA
>JABAAC010000177.1 GCA_014238965.1 Phycisphaerales bacterium
CTGCGACACTGATTCAAATGGCCTTGTAGGAATTGAAGATTTAATGGCCCTTCTAGGGGCATGGGGAAGCAACGAAAGCAGTTCCGACTTTGATCTGAATGGCACTGTAGATGTTTCAGATCTGAGCACATTGCTCGATGCATGGGGCCCCTGCCCGTAACCCCCACGCACACCCACGCCAGCGGGCATATCAATGCACGTCAAGGGCTAGGCAATCCACGGTGGTGGATGTAGGCGCCGCTTCCAAGCAATCGATACCTACTGGATTGACTAAATGTGATAAATAGTTGACTGAAGCGAGTTGGTAATGATCTATAACATGAGTACTAGCGCGAAAAAAACAGTCGAATCAGAGGAGAACGCTCATGTCGATCATCAAACTTCTCGGGGCAGTGATCGCCCTTGCAATGACCACCCCCACCTTCGCCCAAGGAACTTTCAACTACGTTCGAATTGGCGATGTGGATGGCTTCGGATTCATCACGGGGACAACACCGGGGCTCAATGGCGAACCCAACTGGCCGTTCAACTCTCCCTTCGATAACCCTCCAAGTTGTCCGATCGACGGCAGTTGCTCAAGCGGCAACCTTGTCAATGCCAATGGACTCCGCATCAACGTCGATGGCCTCGGAATTCTCACGCAGGGAGATTTTTTGCCGGATCTGGACTGCTCGGATCCCAACTGCGACTACCCCAACTACGGAACCCATTACAACTCTGATGAGTTCGACAACCGAGAAAATAGTGAGATCGGAGGCGCAGCAGGAAACTATGTCGAAGCAAGTGGCGCTACCAATACGGGGTCTTCTGGATCGGGATGGACTGATGTCGCGGTATCAGGCACCGGTGACGGGTGGAATAGTTGCAACGATGCGCCTTGGCCTGCGTCCTACGTCTGTGGCGCTGGACAGCCCACGATGATCTTCGACTTCTCGGTGACCAACGCAGATCCGAATCAGCCACTCTACATCAATGCTGTCTTTGGTGACTACGACGTTGATTCGGCGAGCGACATAGTGTTGATTCACACCTCCAGCGGCAACTCGTACAACATTGCGCTTGTGACACAAAACAATGCAGCAGGTCAAGACGGTTTGATTCAAGAGGCAACCGCCACAATTCCGTTCGCATCAGTGTTCCCGAACTGGCCCGCCAGCACACAGGGATGGCTGCGTGTTGATTTTCAAATGCCTTCGGAGCCGTTCACGGCTTATGACTATGCTGAAATCGCCATCTCACCTCTTGTTGAAGTGGGCTGCTGCTGCATCGAAGATGCGGCAGGGAATTGGACTACGACCGAAATGACAGAGGTAGATTGCGAAACGCTGGGAGGAATCTACCAAGGCGACGGCGTGGGCTGCGATGGACCGACACCTCCCCTGGGCGCGTGCTGCACCGATGTGAACTGTGAGTACACCAGCGAATGTGACTGTGAGGTCGCCGGTGGTGTGTTCTACGCCGGATTGTCGTGCCAGGATGCGGGGTGCAACCCGCAGGGATGCTGCTGTTACCAGGATCCTGACTCGGGTATGTGGTGGTATCAGATGACCAGCCCAAGTATGTGTTCACAGTTGAACGGCTACTACGCAGGAGACAACGTCGACTGCATGGGGGAAGAGGTCCCCATGGGAGCCTGCTGTGTCCAAAATGCAGATGGCGAACTTTGGTGCATCGAGACATCGATCTGTCAGTGCGACGATTGGGGTGGCGTATTCTTCATGAACCTGCACTGCGACGACGACATCGTCATGGATGCTTGCCCGCCGCCGCCCATGGATGGCGCGTGCTGCTTCATCAATCAAGACACCGGGTGTTTTGAGTGCGTGGAAACGTCCGAACATTCCTGCGCCAACGACTTTCCATTTGGTCAGTGGCAGGGATTGGGGAGTCTCTGCAGTGATCCCAATATTACGTGCTGCCGAACTTTCGGCTCGTGCTGTGTGGGCAATACGTGTGTCTGGACGATTGAGGATGCCTGCGAAGCGAGCAACGGCGTGTGGTCAGCAACGGTGATGTGTGCTGATGCCGGGTGTCCGTCCTATTGCCCGGAAGACATCACACAGGATGGCGTCATCAATATCGACGATCTTCTTGCACTCCTAGGAACGTGGGGTCCGTGTCCCTAGTGCAGCGACGCCAGGCCAAGAAATCCGAAACGACCGAGCCTGTTGCCCCATGAAAGGCGATGAGTCAACCCCTGATCACGAAACCCCGACCCACGCCAGCGGGCATATCAATGCACATCAAGGTCTAGGTCA
>JABAAC010000178.1 GCA_014238965.1 Phycisphaerales bacterium
ACTTAGTTCAGGTAGATCGCCTGCAACGTCTCTCTCCATCACCAACCCCTGCTCCAGCGCCTGCACCAGCGGCAGCGCCAACGCCTGTACCAGAGCCAACGCCTGCGCCAGAGCCAACGCCTGTACCAGAGCCAGCGCCTGCACCAACGCCTGCGCCAGAGCCAACGCCTGTGCCAGAGCCAACGCCTGCACCAGAGCCAACGCCTGCACCAGAGCCATCGCTGCAGCCAGAATCAAGGCCACAACTTGGGCCAGCACCGACATCCGACCCCGTTGCAGTTGGCGAGACGCAATTTTGGTATCGCATTCATCCGTTTGAAGTGGCGTATGTGCCACCCCATGCCGACTTGCCCGACCTCAACACACTGTTGGACACCTCATTCGTGCTCGGTCAAGTTGACGGGGGCTGGACGGCGCCTTCTGAGGGCATTGAGGCAATGCAGTGCACACTGCGATCACTGAATGAAGGCCCTCTTGCGTGGTATAGCGATAGGGCGTTACTCGTTATTGCTACAGCACTGTCAGACCTCTTGCTCGGCCAGGGATTGCAAGGTGTCAGTGTTGCTCCTGATCCCAATGACATCGTGACACTTGGTCCTGATGCAGGTGTAGATCTGCGACGGGGCAACACAGAATTGCGATTTGTGATTCGAGTTGGTCGCGTGACGGAGATGCGCACAGTCGCAAGTGGCGAGCGTGTTCCCACTGAAGAACGATTCGACAATCCAATCCATGCCCGAATGCTCGAGCATTCGCCGATCACCCCACCCGATGAGGCCAGCAGTGCATCTGGTGGCTTGATTCATGCCAATGAGTTACAGGATTACTTACATTTTCTGAGCAGGCATCCCAATCGATCGGTTGAGGCATCCGTTGCCGCGGCTAGTGAGCCCGGCGGGGTTGCGCTGGACTACATCATCACTGAGTCCAAACCATGGACCGCGTGGTATCGCTTTGGTAACGATGGCACGCAAAGTGAGGGCTACTTTCGACAGCAGTTTGGATTCCACACGTCGCAGCTCACTGGCAACGATGACATCCTCAATGTGTTGTACGCGACATCCAACTTCAGCAACACCAATTCGGTGAATGGATTTTATGACACGCCCATTGGCTGGGATGGTCGGCTTCGCGCTCGCATGTCTGGGTCATGGAGTCAGTACTTCGCGGATCAATTTGGCGTGAGTGCAATTCCCGACGCATTCACCGGCATCTCGTATGCCGGATCCGGAGAACTGCGGGCAAATATGTATCAGGATGGACCACTGTTTATAGATGCCATCGGCGGCGTGCGGTACCAGTTCCTCAATGTGCAGAACAACAGCATTCCGTTTTTGCCCATTTTTGAGGAAGCTGGATTTGTTATTCCTTACGGCATGCTGCAGTTGGAGTACCTCGGCGCATTCTCCGCGGTGCAAGCAGTCGTCGGAGTCGAAGGCAATGTCATTTCGCACGACGACCTGTCGGGGCTTGGCCGATTCAACCCCGCGGATCGTTGGGCTCGTTTGAATTGGTCTGCTTCGGCCAACGCATTCCTTGAGCCATTGTTCGATGCACAGGCGTGGCGTGATCCCTCGACGCCTCGATCGTCCACATTGGCGCATGAGTTGGCATTGCAATGCAGTGGGCAGTGGTCGATGGGCAATCGCCTTCTGCCGCAATTCCAGCAAATCGCAGGTGGCCCAGTGAGCAATCGCGGATATCCGGTGTCATTCGTCGCTGGAGACAGTGCGGTACTGCTATCGGGTGAATATCGATTCCACTTCCCTCGCGCTCTTGCCCCCAATCCGAAGCCTGGCGAACTTTTCGGTGAGCCATTCCGGGCCACGCGTCAGTACGTCTTTGGCCGGCCAGATTGGGACCTTGTTCCACTTGCATTCGTTGATGCGTCTTGGATGTTCCAAGAGGGCAATCAGGCATTCGAGCTCGACAACACCCTGGTGTCCGTGGGGCTCGGGCTCGAATTTGTGTTTCGACAGAATGTGCGCGCCCGGCTTGATTGGGGCTTTGCCCTGACCGATGTGTATGGACCGGTTCCCGGTGGAGGGCGATCGGTGATCTACGAGTCCGGAAAGAACCGTTTGTACGGCACCTTTACTATCTACTTTTGATTGAAGCCTGACAATGGGCACATTGGGGCTAAAGTAGAGGGGTTATTGCTTGATCTTTGCCAAGCGAATGCACGTCTATACGAAGTGTCTTCTTGGACACAAACGGAGATGGACTTTCTGATGCCATTGCGCAACGCTACTTGGAAACGCACGTTGAATGGGCCAGTGGCAGCCATGGCGACGGCGCTGTGGTGCACAGCGGCGACCGCTACACCTGAGGGCGGGGTGTTCCTGCATGGCGACGGCACTATTTCCTATTACGGAGGTGGCCTAGCTACCGTTGTGGAGCTGCTTGGTTCCGACCGGTTTGTTGTGGGCTGGAATGACTTCGATGTTGCAGCAGGTGAATCGGTCACCTTTAACGGTGTCAATTTTACAGTTCTCAACACGATCAACGGCGGCGCACCGCCATCTTCATGGACCATCGACGGCGCCATCAATGCACCCGGCGGTGAGGTGTGGTTTGTGAATCCAGCGGGCGTGATGTTTGGCGAAACATCAGTGCTTGACGTTGGCGGCCTGCTTGCCGCAGCGGGGACAATAAACACAGCCGACTTTGTTGCTGGAAACGATGTGTTCAACCTGTCGGGCGATGTCTCGTTTGCTGGCACGATGAGCACCGTGAACGGTTTAGCTGACAGAGTCATCCTGCTCGGGCATCACGTTGACAACACTGGCTTGATGCAGGGAAACATCATCGCAATGGCATCGGGCGACACCATTCGATTGGTCGACCTTGGTACACGCATCACACTGGAAATTGACGGGACGGCACTCAACGGTGCAGTGGCATCAACTGGCACGCAGGCTTCCATGGACTCCACGGCGCTCGTTGCAAATCATGGCCACATTGAAACAGGCGAGGGCGGGCAGGTCCTGATGGCATCGGGTGACACGCTTGGCGCGATGCTCGGCGGGCTTGCAATAGAACACGATGGTGAGATCATCAGTGCAGGGGGCACAGTTGAATTGATCGCGCTTGACGGGGCGATCCGCACCGACCAGTCATGGGCCGGGGGCAATGCACACGTCACCACTTCGGGATTGATCGACACCTCTAGCCAGAGCGGTGGCGGCGACATCACGTTGAGTGGCCCTGCGGTGGTTGTCGGCAGCGCACTTCGATCGCAAGGGGGCACTGATGGAGGCGGCGGCACTGTTTCGCTTCGTGGTTCCGGCAGCGTTGTGCTTGCCGGGAGCGATATCGCGGGTTGGGATAATGCCGCAGCAGGCCACGAAGGAACAGGTTCCATCTCCGTTGTTGGTGGCGTGGCGGGACACGATGGGGGAACCATCGACATTGATGCAGGTGGCGGCCGCGTCATTGGCTCGGAGGCTGCAGCACTTGTGTCCCAAGGTGGAATCACCGGTGGAAATGGTGGCGACGTGGATATCCGCGGTAGTGAGTTGCAGTGGAATGCCAGAGTGCGAACTGGGGCAGTGAACGGTGACGCGGGCAGCGTTGCGTACACATCTACCGAGGCACTTCGGATAACTGCTGATGGGTCCATCAGCATTGCCGACTTTGACAATCTGCTGGCTGCAGCAACTGGGGACAGTTTCATTGGCGGGCAGTTGTCGCAGTCCTTGGGCTACGTAGACGGTGATCTGTCGGTTCATAGTGACGGCGAGTTGTCCTTTGAAACCTCTCTGGCAGGATTGCCCAGCGACGGCCCGACACGAATTGTCGGCGATGCAACATTCAGCGGATCCGAGATCGTGTTTGCAGATGGGTCTGGTGCAACGGAATTGCGTGCTGGAGGGGCGTTGGCGTTCGATGGCGACCTGGTCTTACAGAATTCCGATGCAGTGCTTCTAGCGGGCCAACGAGATGGCGTGTCAGGCACTTTGATCGGCGGCACTGTTCGTGCAACAGGGGACTACCGGGGGAATCTTGATTTGTCTTCGCCCGGTGGTGTGCAGATCCATGGTGACATCGGGGTTGATGAAGGTGAAATTGGATCGCTCGTCCTGCGCAGTGTCGCTGACTTGCGTTTCATCGGGGACGTGCATGCCATTTTGGCTCAAGGCAACGTGCTGCTGACATCTCTCGATGGCGGCCCACTGGCCGTCACGCTGGGGGGTGACTTGACGGTGCAAGCTGGCAACGATGTGCTCTTTGGGGATGGTCTGACGCTTTCAGGCAACGACTCGTTGACGGCAATTGCCGGGGGGACGCTTACCAATCACGCTGTTGAAGATCTCACAGGCAATCTCACATTCATTGGCGGCACGGTAGACAACCACAAGGCACTGACAGTCGGGGGCGATCTAGCGATTACGGCGACCGCGGAGGCGCTGCAATCCAACCACGACTTGTCCGCGGGGGGTGATCTTGCAATCACATCAGATGGAGGCGATATGTCGATCGGCGGAGCCCTTGATGCTGATGGGTCGATTGCCCTCGCCGCACAGGGCGACATCGTTGCAACGGCCTCCATCAGCGCGCATGGCACTGAAGTTGATCGCGGGCTGATTTCAATCACGACGCCGGGCACCATTTCACTTACTGGTGCACTCACCGCGTTGGGTGACGGCGTCCAAATTAGCGGTGGCGTCGATGTTGAAGTCGCAGGCGATATAAACGCTGTTGATGGCTCGGTAGACGTTTCAGCTGGGAGCGACTTGATACTCAGTGCCGACATCGAAGCTGAAACTGTGCATTTGCGGTCAGATGACACAATGGTGCTTGATGGTGCAGCCGTTTCCGCAGCGGGATCAGGCTTGGTCGGCGGGACTGCAGTACAGCTTGCGGCACCAACCATCAACGTCATTGGCAACAGTACGCTCACTGCTGCTGAGGGACTGATGAAACTACTGGGCACGGATGGGGCAATCGTGACCGTGGCACAAGTCAACTTGGATGACGCCTCATTGCACATGGAATCGCAAAATGGCGATCTCATATTCCTCTCTCAAGCGGACGGTGATGGCGATTTATCACTCTCCTCCGATCAAGCCGTGCTGTATATCGGGGGCGACCTTGGCAGCGACATCGCATTGCGATCGCTTTCACTTGTAGGTTCCGATGGCCTGCAACTAGGGGGCGTTATTCCGTTGGACCTTTCAGAGCAGAGTTTTACCGTCAATGCGCTGACGGCCCAGGGGGCAATTGCACTGCAAAATGATGGCCTGGATGCCATTGAAGGTGGCGTTGCCTCCATCCGTGGCTTCTCAGAGTCCATGTCAATCACGTCGAACGACGGAGATATTCTGCTGGGCGAGAGCCAGGGTTTCGTGCAATTGGGTGACCTCACAATGCAGGCAGCAGGGGTGATTGGGGTGACCGACGTCACGACGCTGGGCAATCTCACATTCAATGCAGAGACATTGCGTGTACATCGGCGAAATTCAGCTGAAATTCTGGATGCCACGGGCGCTATGGTGACATCACCACAGGCGTCCATTGTGTCTGGAGGCAATTTGACGGTGAGTGTCACGGACATTCATGGGGTTGGCCCAGGCAGTCCGCCGTTGTTTGGAGCGTTGGGCACGGTGTCGGGTGTGCCCGAGGAGTTGCACGCCCCTGCGGCATACTTCCAGCGAGATGACTTGGTGTTTGAGGGTCCTTCCAATACGACCAGTTTGCTCCTCCAATGGCTCGAGAGGAATGATCCAGTTGTGCCGCCTGATCCAACGCTGATTGCCGCAGAGAGCCAAGGCGCAGAGTCCATGCTAGAAATATTGTTGGAGGGGAACGCCGACGTCGTAACTGACGATGCCCTCTTAGAAATGGGCATTGTGCTTCGGCCTATAGATGAGACAGCTGGCGATGCGTCAAGGCTGGGCCGTCCTGGCACGGTGAGTGTAGATCTCGTTTCTGGCCCTGGGCCAGCGCAAGTTGGCCGTGTCGTGGTGACTCGAAGCCGATTGTTGGCTCATCAGGTTCAACTTGCTGTCGATGGATGGCAACGTGCGTGGGCTGATGGTGCAGGCGTTCGTGCGTTGGGTGTGTCCGGGCCAGCATCAATGTCAGTCAACCCCGTGGGTGGCCTGTTTCAGGGGAGGCGACATCTTGGCCTCGATCGTGCCGCCTTGGCCCATCTCCAGCAAGCACTGAAGGCGACCTATCGCCACCTCTCGCTGGCGGGCCTGACTCCATCGGAAGTTGAGGCCAGTAAGCAGTACGTCATTGGCAGCCTTGTGGCCCAAGGGGCCCCGCCAGATGACGCCGCCGCGGCCGTGCGCTAATCACCGTTCATCCACCTCTATGGCTTGGATACTGGCACGTTGAGGTCCCGCGACGTATCCTCATCAATAGATGAGCGACCTTCGTAAGCCATCAGAACTGGCCGTTCGATACGACGCCGTGCAGAAACGCATTGCTGCTGCTGCCCAGCGTAGTGGTCGCGACCCTGAATCCATACATTTAGTCGCCGTGACGAAGTATGCATCGCTGGCTCAAGTGCGTGAGTTGCTTGAACTTGGCCATATGGACTTCGGGGAGAGCCGTATGCAGCACATGCTGCAAATTTCGGCTCAGGTGCAGGAGTATCTGGATCGGCGGCGTGAGTTGGGTCACGTTGACGGAATGGCGGACCGCGTCAGATGGCACTTTATTGGTCACCTCCAACGCAATAAGGTGCGACGCATTCAGGCGTTGTGCCGTTTGGTGCACTCGGTGGATTCTCTTAGGCTTGCTGAAGAAATTCAAAGCAGTGCCAAAGAAGACCAGCCGCCAGTTGAAGTGCTTGTGCAGGTCAATATGCTTGGCGACAAGGACAAACATGGCGTTGCCCCCGCAGCAGTCTCTCACTTGATTGATCAAATGTCGACGATGCCCGACCTTCGGGTGCGTGGACTTATGTGCATGGGTCCACAATCGGAGGATCCACAACTACTGCGACCGGTCTTTGAAAGGGCGTATGAGTTGTTTGATGAAGTCGCCAAGGAATCCACCGCTGAACGTTTTGACGTGCTCTCTATGGGCATGACACAGGATTTTGAAGTGGCCATTGAGTGTGGGGCGAACGTTGTCCGTGTTGGCAGCGCTATTTTTGGCACGGCTGATCCGGACAAGGTCGAGGCCGAGGCTGCTGGCGCCTCTTAAAGTCCCACGTCATTCGTCGACTCGACCTGCGATGGCCCACGCTAATTCCTCAAGTGAACCCGACAAATCGACGTCGACCACCTCTGCATCCACATCCAGCCGACACGGCGCGAAATTGAGCAGCCCGCCCACGCCAGCATCAACAAGTCGAGTTGCAACACTCTCTGCAACCGCTTCGGGTACAGCAATGATGCCCATCTCCACATCTTCCTTCTCGATGACAGACTCAAGATCATCGAGTCCATAAACGATATGAGCATCGAGGCGGCGGCCGATGACTTTGGGGTCCGTGTCGAACACAGCGACAATTCTGAATCCACGTGCGCCAAAGCGTGGATAGGCGATCAGTGCCCGACCAATTCGGCCAGCGCCAACAATGACCACATTCCGGCTTCGATCTACTCCCAAGGCGGTGCGAAGCCGATCGATCAGCGGTGTGATTCGGTAGCCAATGCCTGGGCGGCCACGCACGCCAAGGTGGCCAAGGTCACGCCGCACTTGTGCCCCAGTGAGCGCTAGAAGCAGTGAGAGCTCGCCCGATGAGACAGTTCGTGTTCCCGAGGCGAGCAGCGATTCAGCTTCGCGTAGATATAAACTCAGTCGGCGAACGGTTGGGCGGGGAATCGTCACGTTGACTCGCCTGCCTCCCTTGTGACCTCTGGCAATGCTTCGACCAATTGTCGTGTTGCATTGGATCGATTCAACGTATAGAGGTGTAGCCCGTCAACGCCCTGCTTCACCAAAGACGTGCACTGATCAATCGCCCACTCAATACCAACGCGTTCGAGTGCCTCAGTATCACCCTCCCATTGGTGCAGTCCACGCAAGAGTCCCGCGGGGAAGGTTGTCCCTGCGGCAAGATCAGCCATGCGGCGCAGTGTGGAAAGGCTTGTCACGGGCATGATGCCCGCGATGCGGGGCACTGTGATGCCCGCCAGATCACAACGCTCACACCAGTCCCAGAACCTGGCGTTATCAAAGAACATCTGTGTCGTAATCCAGTCGACGCCCGCGTCAACCTTTGCCTTTAAATGGTCCATTTGCCGCAACTGATTGGGAGTTTCTGGATGCCCTTCGGGAAAGCCTGCCACACCTATGCCAAAGCCACGTGGGTCATGGTGGGCGCCCGTGTTATTGAAGTCCACAATGCGTTGCACTAAATCAATGGCATGGGGCAAAGCCTCATCGGCGTTGTTCCAGCTTGGATCATCTGCGGGGGCATCGCCACGCAGCGCAAGAATATTGCTCACCTCATGTTCGGCGTATCGGTGCAGGATCTCCTGCAATTCGGCGTCCGTTTGCTGCACACAGGTCAGGTGGGGCACTGGATCCAAAGCGCCGCGGGCCTTGAGCGAGACGACTAAATCATGGGTTCGCTCACGAGTTGACCCACCAGCTCCGTACGTAACCGACACAAATGAAGGTCGTAGCGCTTCAAACGAAGATATTCTGGACTGCAACGCCCGAGCAGCCTCGTCACTTCGAGGTGGGAAGAACTCAAAACTAAGTGAGGTCTCATCACGGGCCAGAATGTCGTGAATATGCATATTGGGCACAGTAATCGACTTTAGGCACTCGTCTACCTTTGACGATTGAGGCTCAAGATTCGACTATCCTCTTCGCAATGACCTTCTTGCTCTATCTCGCCACGAATCCCAACGTTAACTTCCTGATGGATCGCATCGATCAGGGATATGAGGCTCCAGATGTGCCTACAGGGGCAATTCACCCGATCTGGGGGCTCTTGATTTCATTCGCCTTCCTTGCGGCGGTGATCTTTTTAAGCCTCATGTCGTCAAAGCGGGATCTTACGGAGTGAGCGCAACGGCCTCGTCGGGACTTGGACAGATCAAAGTCCCCGTCCTTTTGGCACTTCTCCTTGCGGCAGTCGTAGCGATTGGGCCAACCGATCCCGTTGCAGTTGCTGTTTCGGCCTCGGTAGATCGAGGTGGGTACTTAGTTGTGACCGCTCGCAGCGGAGAGGGCGATGCACAAGTTTTGTGGTTGCTCGATACACGGGCAGAAGAGCTTGCAGTTGCAGGCTGGAGCCAACGCGCCAATGGCCTGCAGACGTGGGGCACACGCAGCCTTCAACAAGACCTCCAATTCGCAAGGCGGAATCGATGAACGCAATGCCCAAAGTGCTTGCATGGGCCGTGGTAGCCGCGATGGTGCTGCTGCTACTGTCATCGCCTGATCAAGTACACGTGAATGCCAGCGAGATTGCCTCGGCCGATGGATTCACGTTGTTAACCGGGCAAAGTCGAGATCCAAGGGCATCTGGTGGGCAGGAACTCGTCTACGTCATTGATCATCGATCAGGGGTACTTTTGGTGTACGGCCTTGATCGATTGGATGCAGGGCTGCAGCCCGTGCTGCTCGATGGCGGGCCAATTTCTGCGTTGTTCGGTGAGACGGCTGCTCCCTCAAGTCCACCTGCAGCGGCGCCCTAGACCCTTATCGGCCCACTTTCGACAATCGACTCTCGATGCTGCCGCGTGCACTAAAGTGAGCCTATGTCGCACCCGGTGGATGCCGTCATGTTGCAACAGCGGGCCGCAGAGCTCGCTGGACGCTCAATAAAGTCCCAAGCAAAGGCACATGCCCTTCGGTTGGCGGTGGCCATGCTCGACCTAACCACGCTGGAAGGCGCCGACACGCCAGGCTGTGTACGTGCCTTGTGCGCTCGGGCGATCTCGCCTTGCCCCATTGCATTGCAATCGCCCGTTCCCAGTGTGGCCGCTGCCTGTGTGTACCCTCGATTGGTTCCAACCGCCGCTGCGGCCCTTGCCGGGACACCGGTGCGGGTGGCATCCGTTTCGACGGCGTTTCCAAGCGGTCAAAGTTCGCTGGAACTTCGTTTGCGCGAGACAGAAGCAGCGGTTGCCGCAGGCGCCCATGAGATCGATATGGTCATCAGCCGTGGCCTTTTTCTGTCGGGGCGATTTCGAGATGTTGTAGATGAGATTCGCATGGTTCGCGACGCTGCGAAGCCCGCGCACTTGAAAGTCATTCTGGAAACCGGTGAATTGGAAACAGCGGACAACATCCGTCGCGCCGCAGATCTCGTGCTTGAGGCAGTTGCCGGCGAAACCGATATCCAACATGGCGATGTGTTCTTAAAAACATCAACCGGGAAAGTCTCACCAGCGGCAACGCCAGTGTCTGTGCTGGTGCTGCTGGAGACGGTCAGGACTCACTTTCGCCAGACCGGTATTCGATTAGGGGTGAAGCCTGCTGGGGGCATTCGAACAGCGAAGCAGGCCCTGCATCTTCTGGTCATGGTTCGCGAAACACTCGGGAGTGACTGGTTGACACCAGCGCTGTTTCGAATCGGGGCGTCGAGTTTGCTCGATGACCTCATTCGGCAATTGCTAAAACTGGAAAACGGTCGCTACACGGCCATGGACGAGGTAGGGCTGACATGACAAGTGCACCTTCGATCGACGGGTTCAACTGGGATTACGCGCCCGCCCCAGAGCGAACGCGGCCGGACATTGCATCGGAGTACGGGCTCTTTATTGACGGTGAGTTCGTCGAGCCCGTGGCAGGAAAGTCGTTTAAAACAGTCAACCCGGCGACGGGCCGAAAGCTCGCAATGATCGCACAGGGTGATGAGGCCGACGTGGATCGGGCTGTCAAAGCCGCCCGTGCTGCAGGTGGACGGTGGTCTCGGCTTAAGCCAACTGAACGTGCCAAGTACCTGTTCCGTATTGCAAGGCGACTGCAGGAATGCGCTCGCGAACTTGCAGTGCTTGAGTCGATGGATGGCGGCAAGCCTATTCGTGAATCTCGTGACATTGACCTACCACTGGCCGCGCAGCACTTTTTCTATCACGCAGGATGGGCGGACAAATTGCATTGGGCATTTGCTGGGTGCCAACCCAAGCCATTGGGTGTCTGTGGCCAAATCATTCCTTGGAATTTTCCATTGCTCATGGCGGCTTGGAAGATCGCCCCCGCGCTGGCGTGCGGGAACACTGTGGTGCTCAAGCCTGCCGAAACAACACCGTTGACCGCCCTGCATTTGGCGAAACTGTTCCAAGAAGTTGAGTTACCCCCTGGCGTCGTCAACATTGTGACAGGTGCGGGCGAGACCGGGGCGGCTGTCGTAGAGCACCCCGGCATGAAAAAGATCGCCTTCACCGGATCGACACAGGTTGGCCGACACATCATGCATGCGTTAGCCGATCGTGATATTTCGCTCACCCTGGAGCTCGGTGGCAAGAGCCCCAATATCGTCTTCGCAGACGCGGCAATCGACCAGGCTGTGGAGGGTGTGGTTCAAGGCATCTGGTTCAATCAGGGACATGTGTGCTGTGCGGGGTCGCGACTGTTCGTGGAAGAGTGCATCGTCGACGAATTCGTTGCCGCACTGCGTGAGCGCATGGCCAAACTGCGTGTAGGTGATCCGCTGGATAAAAACACCGATATTGGCGCGATCAACAGCACAGAGCAACTGAGCCGAATTCAATCGCTCGTTGAACAAGGTCAGCAAGAAGGCTGCATTTTGCATGAGGTGAACGACGAGGCATTGCCAAGGCGAGGCAATTGGCATCGGCCGTGCTTCTTCACGGGCGTGGAAGCAGCACATACGATCGCACGAGAGGAAATATTCGGTCCTGTCCTGGCGATTATGACGTTCCGTACGCCTGAGGAAGCAATTCGACGGGCGAACAGCACGCCCTACGGGCTTGCTGCGGGCGTGTGGACTGACAAGGGCTCGAAGGTCTTCAATATCGCTGCGCAACTTGAAGCGGGTGTCGTGTGGTGCAATACATACAACCGGTTCGATGCAGCATCACCATTTGGTGGATGCAAGGCGTCGGGCTTTGGGCGTGAGGGCGGCCGACACGGTTTACGCGCCTATTTGAAGTTGGCCGGAGGTGTGGCATGACTGATCGCCTTGACGTCGTTAAAACGGGCAAGTTGTTTATTGGCGGGGCATCGCCGCGATCGGAGTCGGGCCGAACATTGCCCATCACCGATAAGGGTGGACGAGTGATTGCTCGTGTATCGCACGCATCACGAAAGGACGCACGAGATGCCGTACAGGCGGCCCGTAAGGCACTGCCTTCGTGGCGTGGGGCATCGGCCTATCTTCGTGGCCAAGTGCTGTACCGCTGGGCAGAAATGCTCGAGAGTCGCTCGGTTGAGCTCATCGACATGCTGCAGGACACTGGGCAGGTGCGAGTCGCCCAAGCCCGCAAGGAGGTCGAGGCATCGGTCGACCGGCTTATTAGTTTCGCTGGCTGGTGCGACAAACTTGATCAGATTTTGGGGTGCCGCAACGCTGTTGCTGGTCCGTATCACAACCACACCATGCCTGAACCTCGCGGCGTCATGGCGGTTATTGCGCCGCCTGCACCGGCCCTGCTTGGCATCGTCACGTTAGTGGGCGCGGCATTGGTACCGGGCAACACTATCGTGCTGTGCGTTCCGACCCAAGCAGCGTTGATTGCTGTGGGGCTTGGGGAAATGCTGGGCGTATCAGACGTGCCAGCTGGAGCAGTCAACATCCTCACCGGGCCAGTTGATGAACTCCTAGAGCCACTTGGCTCGCATGGGGATGTGCATGGCGTCCTTGGGGCAGGCTTGGGCAAGCTTCAGCGATCGAACCTTCGGCATGCTGCTGCCGATTCGATACTGAGGCCCATTGTGTGTTTGGATTTCGATGAGGCCGCATTCTTTGACGACCAACAGGCCAGTTCACCGTGGTTGTTGGAACGTTTGGTGGATTTCAAGACGCTCTGGCACCCAGCTGCAATTTGATGCCATCACTGCTCAGAGTCGCGGCACGTCTACCAATCTTGGCGGTAGAGGTTTGCCAGTGCGGCCTCGATTCGCATTGCGAGCTTCCACGGGTTTGGTTTGGGGCTGATCATTGATCAGCACATTGGGAAATGACTGCCGTGTTTGCAGGACGGGCATGGACTCAAGCCCAGATGCCGAATCAACAGCTTGATAGTCAAACACACCTACACACACACTCGTGCGATGCCGGTGCGGTTCATGCAGGAAAAAGGCTTCGTGACCCGCTCGCCGAAGGCGCGAAGCAAAGGCTTCTGCACGGGCTTGAGCGTCACGAGGGCCTGTTGAGCCGCCATAGTCACCCCACCAGGCTACTTCGAGGGTGTACATCACCCGTACATCTGGGTTTCGAAGACGAACGATTCGTAAATCCAAAGGATTCAGGTCATCGGCATTCAAGGTGGGTCGCAGTTCAGCGGGCATCACGAGGCCAAATATGCGTTTGTCATTGACGGTGTAATGTTTGAGACGTTTCAAGTCGACCTTGAGCGAGGGATCATCGAAGCCTGAATAGTGGCCGTAGATCAACATGGACCCGCGTTCGTCTTTGTGAATAGACAGGCCGTTTGCGAGATCTGGAGCCTGATTGGCAATGCCTTGCAACGCAATGGCAGCATGCTGGCCATGGGCTGGGCTGGTATAGGTTCCTAAGGCAATGCCCACCCCAGATTGAGCGCTCGCCTTGGCAGAGGCCACCGGTGTACGCCTCGAGGCATTGCCTTGGCCACCAATAGAGGCTTCGACACGCTCCCAGTCACCTCCAAAGTTCAAGGGTGTCTCCACAGGGTCTGATGGAAGGCGCACGTCAGCACCCAAACTAGTTCGTGGGCGGCGTGTGGAGCCATCTGATGGACTCTGGCACCCACCTACAAGGGCGACAATGAGGGTTCCCGTGGCGATCAGCGGTTTGAAGTGGGGTGTATGCAAGTTCAAGAGGGTCCGAAAGTTGTGATTATAGGG
>JABAAC010000179.1 GCA_014238965.1 Phycisphaerales bacterium
CGCAGCAAACTTCCTCCCCAGTCGGGACCTCGCCCAGTAAGTACGCCGGTGAATGAATTCGTGATGCGCTTGTACTGCCCGAACATGTAGCCAATCTCTCGGCCACCAACGCCAATATCACCCGCGGGCACATCGGTGTCAGGACCAATGTGTCGGTACAACTCAGTCATGAATGACTGGCAAAATCGCATGACTTCGCCATCGCTTCGACCGCGTGGATCGAAATCACTGCCGCCTTTGCCGCCACCAATGGGCAAGCCTGTCAGCGCGTTCTTGAAGATCTGTTCAAAGCCTAGAAACTTCAGGATGCTGAGATTGACGCTCGGATGGAACCGCAGGCCACCCTTGTAGGGGCCTAACGCAGAGTTGAATTCGACCCGAAACCCCCGATTGACATGCACTTGCCCTTGGTCATCCTGCCAAGGCACCCGAAACTGCAGCACACGCTCTGGCTCAAGCATCCGCGACAGAATGCTGCCTTGCTCGTACTCAGGGTGCTTTTGGAGCACTGGCCCAAGACTCATGAAAACTTCATGCACCGCTTGTTGGAATTCACATTGGCTTGGATCACGTCGTTGAAGCGTCTCAAGAACATCGTGAACGAGGCTAGGCTCGGTGACAATCGCGGTCATGGGATGGAATCCTGTATCCGGGGGGACAAATGATCGGCTCATCGGCCTTTTCGCGGGGCACATCAGGGCCCCTGTTGATCCGAACATCCAAGTGGATTTCGGGTTGATGGATTGTAGTGGGATCGGCGACCATAGTCCTCCATGCACGCCCAGAACTACAACGCCAAGCCTGAGCAGCCAATGTCCATTCCACCGGCCTTGGTGGACCTTCGCGATCGAATCGATGCCGTTGATCTACAGCTTGTTGATCTGCTCGCTCAGCGACATGCCCTGATCGCCGACGTGGCTTCAGTCAAACGTACGTGCGGGGTCCCGATCAAGGACAGCACTCGCGAGCACGACATGCTTCAGGTACGTCGAGCGCGGGCTGATGCGGCAGGCCTCTCACCTGACACCATCGAAGGCCTCTTCCGAGTGCTGCTTCGGGCAAGCCGAGATCGACAAGCCGGGCTTCGGGCCGCCGTTCCTGAGGACCTGCGACTGTGCACCGTGGCCGTTATTGGCGCGCATGGCGCAATGGGAACGCTGTGGACCAAACTGCTGCAAACTGTCGGGCATGAAGTGCTTGCTGTTGATCTGGATACCAAACTAAGCGCACGCGATGCCGCCGCTACTGCGGATGTCGTACTGGTGTCGGTCCCTATCGATGTAACCGAGCACATCATCGAAATGGTCGGACCGGCCATGCGCGATACTTCCTTGTTAACTGACATCACCAGTGTCAAACAAACTCCAGTCGATGCCATGCTGAAGCACTCCAACTGCGCAGTCATTGGCACACACCCCCTCTTTGGCCCATCGGTTCGGTCACTGCAAAACCAGCGGCTGGCCATTGTCCCCGCGCGAGACAATGATCAATCGTGGCTGCCATGGCTAAATACGACCTATCGATCGCTGGGCATGACGCTGATTGAGACCCAGGCCAATACACATGATCGCATCATGAGCGTTGTACAGGTCCTCACACACCACGCCACTGAAGTGATGGGACGAACCATGCGGCGGCTGGGCGTGTCGGTTGAAGAGACGCTGCAATTCACGTCACCGGTCTACCGCATGGAACTCCTGATGACTGCACGGCACTTCGCGCAGGATCCGGATCTCTATCGAGCAATTGAAGTGGGCAATCCACATTGTGATGCGGTCACAGCGGCCTTTAAAGCGAGTGGAGATGAATTCTCCGAGGCACTGTCCCAAGGTAATGCCGATGCGTTCCGATCAATGTTCACTGAGGTCACAGCATTCATGGGCTCGTTTGCCCAAGGCGCACTGGAACAATCGAGTTCGCTCATTGAGCGGCTTGTGGAAATGGAATGATCAACCCCTCGCGTGGCAAGTGACCTATTGACCCGCTACTCCCCAAGCAATTTCAAACAAGTCGAACACGTCGCGATGCGCCGATCGCAATGCATGAGGGGCATCGAAAAACACCTCGGTGGTCACTGCGAAAAACTCTGCCGGATTCGTGAGCCCATAGGGCCGAATCACATCTCCACGGCCTGAGGCGTGTCGCTGCTGCACCTGGTTAAACGCCGCCGTCATGACCTCATTCCATTGTCCTCGAGTCGTGGCATCGGGCAGCGGCGGTGTGCCATCGAGCACGCCATCGGTCGCATCCACCACGTGAGCAAATTCATGAAAGACGACATTCACCCCAGTCCCTGGTCGCCGAGCTTCTCGCAGAGCGTGGTCCCAAGACAACACCACCGGACCATTGAACCATGCTTCGCCAAGATTGCTGGTCCCGCTGTGCACGACACCATCCTTGCCAATGCGCTCCTGGGACTGGGTATAGGCCCCTTGGTAGACAATGATTGATCGAGCAGCGGCAAGGCGATCCAGCCCAATGAATCTCGTCTGAAAGGCCAATTGGGCCGCTATGACCACCCGCACCCGATCAGTCACCTCAAAACCGCCTCCCCCTTCCCAGAACTTTTCATCAACGAGAATCCGCATTGCATCGAGCACGGTGCCTCGGATTTGGCCCTTGAGTTGCTCCACAAGTGGAACATCCGCCGCAAGCACGTCAAGCCATGCCGGGGGCATGTTTGATTCCAGTAATTTTCGGCGATGATGCTTACGAAAGGGGTGCATAACCCGGCATTGGTCCTTTGAACGAATTAGATACCATCTAGTCCCGAACCCGACCGCAGCACCCTCCGTACCTCGCGAGGATTCCCTGACACGCTGTCAGTATCAATCCTAGCCAAACCCCGGAGGACGCTACGGCCATGAATTCCCCTTTCACGACGGTTTCGACCGTTCAGACCCCGGAGTCGTCGATGTCAGCAACCGAGAAGTCACTCGAAGCAGTCACCGAACGCGTTCGAACAGCCTCGGCACCATTTACACAATTGGTGTCCACCATTCATGAGGTTGTCGTCGGACAAGATTTACTCATTCGCCGCATGCTCACCAGCATGCTTGCTGATGGGCACTTGCTTATCGAAGGTGTGCCTGGTTTGGCCAAGACATTGGCGGTGTCAACGCTCGCCAAGGGACTTGATGCGGCGTTTCAGCGCATTCAATTCACACCCGACCTGCTCCCGGCCGACGTCGTGGGCACCCTTGTGTATCGCCCCCAATCTGGCGACTTCATCGTCCACGAAGGACCGATCTTCGCGAATGTTGTCCTGGCCGACGAAATCAACCGCGCCCCAGCCAAAGTGCAAAGCGCCTTGCTAGAAGCCATGCAAGAACGACAGGTCACTATTGGCCGTGAGACGCACACACTGCCCTCACCATTCATGGTGCTGGCGACGCAGAATCCCATCGAGCAAGAAGGCACGTACCCGTTGCCTGAAGCTCAGGTTGATCGGTTCTTAATGAAAGTGGTCGTTTCGTATCCAACACGCGACGAGGAACTTGAGATTCTCAAGCGCATGGGACGCACCGGTGCAAGCACGCAAGTGAACGCAGTGATTGCCCCTACAGCAATTGTTGAAGCCCGCAAAGTGGTTGATGAGATTTACGTTGACGACCGTATTGCCGGCTACATCATCGACCTCGTCACAGCGACACGCGAGCCCCATCGCATCGACCCAGATCTGGGCCCCCTTGTTGAATTCGGCGCCTCACCACGTGCCACACTCGCCTTGACTCTGTGCGCAAGGGCCAACGCCTTTATCGAAGGCCGAGGCTACGTTGTGCCACAGGACGTCAAGGACATCGCACTCGATGTATTGCGACACCGTGTGGCAACCAGTTACGAAGCTGAAGCCCAAGAACGTACAAGCGACGACATTATCCGGATCATTCTGGACCACGTTCCTGTCCCTTGATCACGCGCGACTGAGACTCACCCATGATTCCAATTGAGCTGCTGCGAAAGATCCGGCGTATCCAGATCCGGACGTCTCGCGCTGCAAGCGACCTGCTTGCGGGCCAATACCACAGCGCCTTCAAAGGACGTGGCATTGAGTTTGAAGAGGTCCGCGCATACCAATTCGGTGATGATGTGCGAAGCATCGATTGGAATGTAACTGCCCGAGTTGGCGATCCGCACATCAAAGTGTTTCGCGAAGAACGCGAACTCACCGTGATGCTGCTCGTGGACGTTTCAGCATCACAAGGCTTCGGCACTCGAAGCCAGACCAAACGTGAATTGATTACGGAGGCCTGCGCAACACTTGCCTTCTCAGCAATTGAGAACAACGACAAGGTTGGCTTGCTGTTGTTTTCTGATCGAATCGAGCGGTTTGTGCCCCCTCGAAAGGGCACACAGCATGTGTTGCGAGTCATTCGTGAATTGCTCGTACATGAACCAGTAGGCAGCGGAACCGACCTTCCAATGGCAATGGAGTACTTTCAGCGTATTCAACGGCGTCGTTGCACCGCATTCCTCGTGAGCGACTTCCTGGATGAAAGTGATTGGTCACGAGCTGTCGCTCCCGTGCGGCGCCGCCATGACCTTGTCGCCATCGATGTCCATGATCTGCGTGAGCAGGCCATTCCCAACGTAGGCCTGCTGGAGATCCGTGATGCTGAGACTGGCGAAGTCGCCATTGTTGATACATCCAGCCCCGCCGTTCGTGCAGCTTGGTCAGATCAAGCGAATGAACTGGAAGCCAAACGTATTGCGTCGCTACAAACACACCGCATCGATCGACTCTCCCTAGGCACCGGCGATGACTTCATTCACGAACTCCGGCAGTTCTTTAAAGTACGCGAAGCGAGGATGGCTCGATGAAGCGTTGCATCGTACTGAGCTTGTTGCTGCTTCCTGTAGGCTGCAGAGCAAACGTCGAGCAGGCCGAAACCGCCTCTCGGACCGTTGCTGCGCAACGTGGCCCCGTTGAGGCAACCGCCGTAGTGTCGCCGGCTGAACCCAAAGCTGGCGAGCGCCTAACGCTCACCGTTACCGTCGAAGCTGCTGCGAGCGTTGCAGTCACCACCCCGTTGATCACCGTTGAGGATGACGCTATCGGCCAATTCAACGTGCTGGATCAGACCTCACAACCAGACTTGCCGCTTCCCGCTGGTCGCCGAATGTGGACGCAAAACCTTGTGCTCGACACATTTGCTACCGGTGATGTGGAATTGCCACCGCTGCATGTGGCATTCACTGACAACCGCGGAACACCAGCCATCGAAGGGTTTCTGACACTTCCAGCGATTGACCTGTCGGTCACCTCCCAGCTGCTGGAAGGCGAAACAGAACTGAGGGCCATGCGTACCGACCGACCGTTGCCTGTTGCCCCACTATCAATGTGGTGGTGGCTGCTGATCCCTGCGGTCATCGGCGTTGGTATCGCGACGCTCATGTGGTCGCGGCGAGGCAGTGTTACCTCTCGAATTCCGCTGACGCCTGCCCAGCGAGCGCGGCTTGACCTCTCATCGCTCGACCTGAATGAGGAGGGTGCATTCGCACGCGTGGCGGACATTGTCCGTGCCTACCTAGAAGATGCCTTCGATCTTCGCGCGCCACGAGCTACCACACATGAGTTTCTCCGGGTGGCCCAGCACAGCAGCGTGCTCAGTCAGCCCAATCGTGCAACACTGCAAGAGTTGCTGCTTGTGGCAGACCTTGTGAAATTTGCCCGCCATCTTCCTGCAACTGATGCACCATCGAAGGCCATGCATAGCGCGTTAGCCTTCGTAGATGACACCGCTCCAACTGAGGCTGATGAACTCGAGATTGGAGCGCCAGCATGACCACGCTCGCCTCACCATGGTTGCTGTTATTGCTTATTCCAGCCATCGGACTCATTTGGTGGGCTTGGCGTAGGCCCACTCGTCCGGCAGTGACATGGTCCTCAACAATCATCGCCAAGAGGGTGCCCGCAACTTGGGCAACACGGACGCGTTGGGTTCTTCCTGTATTGCGCACGGGGGCTGTAGCATCATTGATTGTGCTTCTTGCACGCCCTATACGAGGCGATGAGGAAACCACACAACATGCTGATGGTGTCGCCATCGAGTTGTTGATCGATCGATCCGGTTCAATGCGAGCGCTCGACATGGACCCAGGCAATCTCACCGCGGACCGTCTGCATGTCGCTCGATCTGTTGCAGAGGACTTCGTACTGGGTGAAGGCGATCTGCTTGGCCGTGAGCACGACCTTGTTGGCTTAATTTCATTCGCCTCAATCCCCCGTGTGGATGCCCCGCTCACCTACGACTACGAATTTCTTGCCGATGCTATTGGCCGAGCACGGATCGCCACCGAACAAGAAGGCGCCGGAACCGCAATTGGCGATGCCCTCGCCCTTGCCGTTGCCCGACTCGCTGATGTAGAAGACCGGCCCGATTTAAGCACCGACGACATCGCATCGCGGGTGGTGATTCTGCTCACGGATGGCGAGGACACCGACTCGGAAATCCCACCGTTGAAGGCGGCGGAGATGGCCGCCGCATTCGGCGTCAAGGTCTACACGATTGCCGTAGGAACGCCAGGCGGCGGTCTCGTACCCGTGCCAGTGGTTGACCCATTCGGACGCGATGTCCTTGACTATCGTCCAGTGAATGTCGATGTCACAACGCTCAAGGCAATTGCCCAAGCCACAGGTGGCGCCTTCTTTCAAGCGGATGATGCCAACAGCCTCCGAGCCGTCTACTCGGCAATCGACAAACTTGAACGAACCACTATTGCCCAGCAGTCGTTCTTGCACGTCACAGATCTTGCTGTTGACCGTGTACAAGTAGCCAACTGGCTGCTCCCACCGTTGCTGCTGATTCCAATTATCCTCGTGCTTGTGGAGATCCTCGCTGGCGCAACGCGCTGGCGTACGGTGCCCTGACCATGCATTTCCTTCACCTTGACCTCTTCTTCTGGGCATGGACCATTGTCGTCGCCGGCGTGCTGGTTGCTGTGGGCATGTCCGCGCGCACCCGTGCGTGGCGAAAGCTCGCAACTCCTGATATGCGAGGGCGTTTAATGTCCTCTACTGGGATCATGCGACATGGACTACGCGGGTGCATGCTGGTTGCCGCATTGGCGTTGATGGTCGTTGCCTTGTTGGATCCACGCTGGGGCATACGGTATGAGCCCGTTGCACAGCGAAACATCGATGTGATGTTTGTGCTGGACACATCACGATCCATGCTGGCGGATGACCTTCCGCCCAGCCGCCTCGACCGAGCAAGGCAGTACATCGATGATGTACTTGAGATCGCTGCGGGTGACCGGATGGGGTTGGTGACATTTGCAGGCCAAGCCTCCCTTGAAGTGCCATTGACTCGAGACGCCACCGCGCTGCGACTGTCGCTCGAACGTGTTGGCCCTCGAACCGGTGGTGCAGGCGGATCGCTCATCGGCGATGCCATTCGACTTGCCGCAGACTCATTCACCGGTGACTCAGATGGATCGAAGGCCATCATCGTGCTCAGTGACGGCGATGACATGGACTCATGGCCCGTCGAGGCCGCAGCGGCGGCGAAGGAATCTGGCGCTCGCGTCTGGACGGTTGGGCTTGGTGATGCCGACACAGGAGCGAGAATTCCTATCGAGATTGATGGAGAACGATTGTTTTTGACCCATGAGGGCGAGGAAGTCTGGGTGCAAATGCAAAGCGAGCTACTGGAGCAAATTGCCATTGCCGGCGATGGCGCGTTCATCCCCGCAGGAACAAGCGACCTTGATCTTGGAGATGTGTACGAGCAGGTCATTGCGCCTGGCTCTGGCCGAAGGACGAGCACCGCCATGGTTGAGCAACTCATCCCCCGATATGTGTGGTTCATCACACCAGCATTGATGTTGTTGATCCTTGAGTGGCTCATGGGCCGATGCTCAGGTGCTAGGCCGGAGCAATCGAGCCGCCCAAAGACGCTGGAAGAGGTCCCCGCATGATCATTGTTTCACTCTTGCTGGCCGCTGCAACAGCTCAAGCACTGCCCGATGCACAGACCACTGATCCAACCGTGCCCATTGTTGATGCGCAGTCCAGCGCGCAACAACTCATTGACTTGGCTCGTGCTGACTTAGAAGCCAGCCAATGGCAAGCTGCTGCCCTTCGACTGCATGCCGCACGCGAGCGAATGAAACAGCCCCCAGCAGTCCTCGCCTATGACGAAGGTGTTGCCTGGGCCCGCAGCGGCGACCTGCATCAAGCTCGAACTGCGTTTGAGTCTGCGTTGCAAGATGCAAACTCGACGGAACTCGCTGCCGATGCGGCATACAACTTAGGCAATGTCGCCAATGAGTTGGCTCAGCCAGAGTCAAGTGATGCAGATCAGCAAGCCGCTATCGATGCGTTAACCGCTGCGTTGAACCACTATCGTCAGGCGATTAAACAAAACCCCCGCGACGTGGATGCTCGCGCCAACGCACAGTTGACCTGGCAACAACTTGAACAGCTCAAACAACAGCAGCAAGAGCAGCAGCAAGACGAACAAGAACAAGACCAGAATCAACAGGATGACAACCAGGATCAGCAAGAGCCTTCCGAGGAACAGCAGCAAGACGAACAGCAGCAAGACGAGCAGCAGCAAGACGAACAGCAGCAAGACGAACAGGACCAAGGTGGACAACAGGACCAAACTCAAGACCAGAATCAAGAGAACGACAATCAGGATCGGCAAGAGCCTTCCGAGGAACAGCAGCAAGACGAACAGGAACAAGGCCAACAACAAGAGCCACGGGACCAACAGCAAGAACAACAGGACCAGAAGCAAGAACCCCAGGAGTCCGCAATGTCCCCGGCAGCGTCCAAGCCGATGACACGTGAAGAAGCTCAACGCTTGTTGCAGCGGGTCCGCGATCGCGAACGAGAACGAGCGAAGAAAGATGCGGACCATGCTCCAGGCCGTCCAGCAACAGGAAAAGACTGGTAATGACACCGAATCGATTCATCTTGTGGTTTGCATGTCTCGCCACGGCGAGTCTTAACTGCATGGCACCTGCCCAAGAAGTATTCCAGTTAGCGCGGCAGCGAACTGGATGGGTTGGGCGACCTCTGATCGTGCAATACATCTTTGCCGATGTTGCTGCTTCCGAGCCACCAACAATGCCACAGGTGGATGGACTTCAGTATCAAATGCAGCCTCCGCAGAGCTCGTCAAACACGGTGGTCTCCTTTGGGCGGCGTACAACCAAGTCCGAGACCGCCTACCCCGTTGCGATCATTGCCCATCGCCCCGGGTCATTCACCATTCCATCATTTGAGCTGAATGCCGATGGCAACACAGTCCGAACGGAACCACTCACGCTGCAGTTCTTGCCCTCTAGCGACGACGCACTGCTCCAAACAAGTGTCACAAGCACTAGTGAACATGCTTGGCTCGGCGACATTGTGCCTGCCCAATTGGAGATTCGAGTTCGACCATTCCAACACACTGCACTGCCTTCGGGCCGGCTCTCAGCCGTTGACACCTGGCGACTGATTGACCGCGGCACGACTGCATGGGGCCCGTTTGCCAACACAATTGAGCACCTACGTCAACAGCGCAACATGCCACCTGTGCGGACTATTCAAGATGACAAGGGAGAACTCGCGTGGTATGTCTTTGACGTTCCATCAACCTTGCGCCCAGACCGAGCTGGCCCTGTCAATGTTGGTGATGTTGGCATATCACTCGACTACCCATTAGATATTGGCCGGAGCCGGAATCCACTTGATGAGTTCATGGGACGAGGCGGACTGCAAATCACGCAATCACGCCCGGTGACCGCACGGCCAGAGGCATTGAACATTGATGTGCAGCCCCCTCCAGAAACAGGGCGCCCACCAGGCTGGACCGGCGCGGTAGGCGCATTTGAATTTGATGTCACCGCAACGCCCAGTACGGTAGATGTCGGCGAACCCCTGACGCTTCGGATGACCGTTCGTGATGTGAGCAACCGCCCTGCCGATTTGCATACCCTCGCGGCACCCGCACTGCACGACATCGATGCACTGACGGACGATTTCAAAGTGCCACAAGATCGCCCCGGCGGCATTGTCTCTGGACGAACCAAGACATTCACACAGTCCATCCGCCCGATACGAGATGACATCGAGGTGATTCCTCCCGTGCCTTTTTCATTCTTTAACCCTGACACGGGCACATATCAAACTGTGTTTGGACCGCCAATCTCACTGACTGTTCAATCTGGTCGAACCCTGAGCGCTGAAGACCTTGCAGGAATGCCGTTGGCCGATGAATCAAACACTGCAAACCTCACGAGTGTGCATGGTGGCTTACTCGCCAATATCACTGACCCGGATGAACTGCTTCGTGCCCCCCAAGAGCCGGCCCTAGGATGGCTGCTTGCCGTGCTAATTGTGCCACCGCTCGTGTTTGCTGGCGCAGCATCGAGCCGACGATTGACCGAGCGAGCCCGCGCGAATCCTGACCGCGGCCGAGCACGTCGGGCGCACCGAAATGCGGCCTCGCACTTCGAATCCGTCGGAACAAACCCCGATGGTGTTGCCGAGGCAGTCCGGATGCTAGTCATCGACCGCTTATCCTTACCTCAAGGCATGATGCGTGATGACCTCACCATCGCACTGCGACAATGTGACACTGACACAGCCGACGCCTTCAATACCTGCATGCAAGCCTTGGAAGCCATGACATTCGGTGGCGTACACACAAGTATTGATGCCACCATGCGTGCACGTGTGGAGCAACTCATGACGGATATCAGCGAGGTAACCCGATGATGCTTCGACATATTGGAACATGCCTCTTCGTGGTTGTCGTGCTGATTCCAGCCATGGCCTTGGGCGGCGACCTAACAAGTACACAGCAAACTGCGGTACTGGCAGAAGGACACGAGGCCTACGCACAAGGGCTTGCCCAGCGCGATCACAATCCTGGCGCTGCGAACGTCTCCTTCGAACGCGCAATCGACCGATTCGGCGTGATTGTTGATGATGGACTCACCACCGGCCCCCTGCTGTACAACCTTGGTAATGCCCAAGTGCAGGCGGGTCATGTTGGACCGGCAATTGCAACCTATCTTCGCGCAGAAGTCCTGATGCCCGGCGATGCAAAACTGGCGGAGAATCTTGCCCATGCACGATCATTAGTCCGCACGCGTGTAGATGCCGATGCAGGCACCGCGGTCGTGGATCGGCTCTTGTTTTGGCACTACACATGGTCGTCAGCGCTGAAGCTCTCGCTATTCGCCTTTGCATGGATAGTGCTGTGGAGCGTACTGACGATACATCACTGGCGACGAGTTCCAGGGCTTCGCACAACCATGACAATCACTGGCGTTGCATCGGTTGCCTTGGGCTTAAGTGTTGCTTGGCCGCTCATTACAGCCGAATCGCCAGTTGGTGTGCTTGTGCAAGATGATGTCATTGTTCGTAAAGGCGACAACAACGCGTTTGAACCACGATTTGAAGAGCCCATTCATCAGGGGGTTGAGTTTCGCGTGCTTGAATCACGGCCTCAATGGCTGCACATTGAGTTGCCCGATGGTCAAGACGGATGGGTGCCAAGAGATGCAACCGAACTCGTGGGGCATCACGGCGCTTCAAGCACGGGGGCATTAGCTGGCCGAAATGTGCCACCTATCTCGCAAAGTTGACGGGGCCCAAGGCACTTGACGTCAATGGCTCTTTAGCAGCCCCAGTCGCCAAGCAGCACGAGCAGGTCTTCGACATTCACCATGCCGTCGGTGTTGAGATCTGCCGCGGCGTTTGATGTGCCCCATGCATCAAGCAATGCAAGCAAGTCTGCCACATCCACGATGCCGTCACCATCTATATCACCCTCGCACAGCTCTTGATTATCTTGAACAGTGATGGGGAACGTCACACTGAGCGTGTAGGCAACTGCGCCCGGAAGGTCTTCATCGCTGGCATCAACTGTAAAATTAGCAAACAAGTTCCCCGGCGACATGGCGTCAGTGTTGAACTGAAATGACAGTGTGGCCGGAAATCCCGCTACGCTTGAAGGCAACGATGTGGGCGGATCAACGACACCTGCAATGCCACCGGTCACCGCATCGACATCCAGCCTAGCCTGATCCTGACTCCAGCCCATGTTCCGCAACGCCACGGATTCGACGACCAGTCCGGAATTTGCAGTGACTGTGACTGGCAGAAACACGCTCGTGACTTGTTCATCACTAGAGAACGATGGAACCGCGTGCGAGAGTACCGAGCCTGTGATTGCGACCGTCTGCGGCGAGTGTTGCACCAAGTCGCCTGTGGCGTCCACAACCAGCGCATCGTCAATCGATCCTGGAACGAGCGCCTGTAGGTTCAGTACTGTGGAAGAGGACTCACCAGGAGACAGTGTTCCAGACTCGGCAAGGGAGTCAATGACCCAATCGAGGTCTGCTCCACCAACTGATGCTGCGTTGCTGACCACAATGTCCAGAGAAACAGAAGCCCCTTCAATGACAGTGCCAATGGCTGCCTCACCTGCAACATCCAATTCTGCAGGTAGCAAAAAATCCGCCGCTACTGGAATGTGATCTGACGCCTCGTGCAGATGGTCCGCGAGCGTGTTTGATCGGGCCAAATCACTTGGGTAGTAAGTGTTATTGCCATTGTTGATGGCTTCGTCGTAGTGCTGGCCATCGTTGCCCAACGAATGAAGGGTGCCTGGATTCATGGACAGTCCGTCGCCCTGCGCGAGCGTCGGGGTAGTCAGCATGAAATCGAATCGATCATCCATGCCGCCGCTTGCTAGACCCCCCGATGCCACTTTGCGCGGCGACTGCGAGTGCTTGATCGCGTTGCTTGCCCCGCCCCAACTTCCGGTACCAAACGGATCGATCAACTCACCTGTCAATGCGGCATACGCTGACTCGTTGTTGCTGTAGATGTTGAAGTCGCCACAGACGATCGCCGCAGCGTCGGCGGGAAGTTCTGCGAGATCCTCAAGAATGCGTTCTGCGCCTGTAAGTCGTTCGGCTTGATCGGAACTGCTGCTTCCAGCCTTGAGGTGCCCGGAGTACAGATAGAACTTGGCGACTGGATCGCTGTAGCCAAGGAGTTGAAACTGCCATCGATCACAGCGTCGCCCGGCCCCGGTGTACAAATCGGCGTGCCCGCCGGGGATTTCAATGAGCTGGTCTGCTCGGTAGAAACAAGCTTGAGCCCCGCCGTAATTGTCTTCGCTGGAGTTGGTGTAGGTTGCGGCCGACCACTGTGCCCCTAGCCCCGCAAGCAGGGCCTGGAAGTCAGCGTTCTGCACTTCCTGCATGACGATCACCGTAAGGGGCGTCGCCGGGCCGTAACGATCATCGAGGGAGAGCTCTTCGATGACTGCAAAGATGGATGCTTCTTCGCCGCGCAATTGAGCCACATTCCACGTCGCCACCCGAACCTGCCCCAGCGCAGGGGATGCAGAGACGGCCAACGAAGCCAAAAAGGCAAAGACCAGCGATCTGGGCATTTGGGAATCTACTCCTCAACCACAGTCTAAGCCAGTATGAGAAGATCGGAAGTCGAAAGTCCAGAGTCAGCGCAGGTGCCAAAAATGGCTGCCAAAGGCCAAAAACGACAGTCGAACTGCAAAAGCAGTCCGACTGACGATTGAAACTTCAATTGTCTTGCCAGAGCGACTTCGCTCCATGAAAGGTGGACGGTCAATGTCTGCCATTTGAACTGTCTTACGATAGTTCTATCCGCATAAAGCGGATGAGGTTGTCCTGACTACCTGGTGCAGATCGCTCTGCGAAGGAGTCTGTTTGGGCGAGTCGAAATTGACTCGCCTATTGGACTCCAACATCCAGGTCTAAGGATATCCCTTAGAAAGGAGGTGATCCAGCCGCAGGTTCCCCTACGGCTACCTTGTTACGACTTAGTCCCAGTCACCAGTCTTGCCGTGGGCACCACTGAATCGTGGC
>JABAAC010000180.1 GCA_014238965.1 Phycisphaerales bacterium
CAACGCCGCGTCACAAGTGGCATTTGATGTAGCGATGCTGCGAGCCGAATCGCTCCGCTTGCTCCGGATTGAGGAAGCAAGAAACGCCAGACTGGCCGAGTTTGATCGCATCGAAGTAGCAATTCCAACTGACCGCCCGGCGTGGCACGACCTCGCCGCATGGAAATCTCGACGTATCGCCATCTCAGGTGTCTTGGACCAACTTGCTGAGGTTCGCCAACACGATGCTGTTGCTGGCACCGATCTCGAATGGCGAGCCGGCCGCATCGAGGGAAGGCTGGACAAGATGATCGACGAGGCAAGCAGTCGCATTGAGCGACTTGAAGACGCGCAGCAGCTCGCTGCCAGCTTGCGAGAAATCCCGGTGAGCGAAGCCGCTTGGCACCGCACATGGGAGAACCTCCTCGCCCACGACGCAGCCCTCCTCGATGAACTCGATCCCGCCGCATGGACGCAAGCCGGCGAGGCAGCCCGGGCCGCCCGGGCAATCGCGGACTGGCGCGAACAGGTGCTCCCCATTCTGCAACAGTCAGGCCTCATTGGCGGAAGCGTCATCACAACAGCCGGCCGAGCCAAAACAAGCATCTCATCGCACTTGGATATGCACGCGATGTACTCGCCCTACCGCGAACTCGCCGAACAATTGGCAAGTATTGCAACCGCAGTGCAAAGCGGATCTACGCACACACAACTCCACTCAGATCTCGACGTGGCGGGCCTCCTTGATTTGCAACGATCTCCCATTGAGGGTGGATATCGATATGTGCGATCCTTCGGAAGCGAGTGGCGAGCAGTCGACTCACGCTTTGATCTGTCGCTCGCCCCAGCCATGCTCGACCCGCTTTCCTCAAAGGAAGTCGCAGACCTCCATGCAGAGCCCGCAACGGTGCCCATCATCGCTGCACTGGCACGAGGACTCGACGACTTCGAGATTCACCCCAGTTCAGGGCCAGCGGCAATTGTCGACTTGCTGACACCCATCGAAGCGTGCGACGAAGAAGATGACCTGCTCCGTCTCGAGGTACTGCGTACGATCTGGAAGAGTTTGCTCAACTCCGGAATCTCGCTGCCCCCGGAGCTGCGTACGAAAGCGACCGACTGGCTCAGGACGATGTCTGGAAGTGCCCCAACCGCGATCAACGCCGACTGGCCTCGGCTTGCCAAACACTCGGGGCGAGCTCCTCAATTGGCAACGCGACGGCAAGCGAGGCAAGCGTCTGCCAGTGCACCCTCAAGTGATCTGGTCGAGCGGCTATCGCTCACAGCCGAGCGACGCCGTGCACACGCGGGCAACCCGCGGGTCATCGGAGGCCTGCTCACGCCCGATCCAGCAGATTCATCGGGACGCCTTCGAGTCAATTTGCTAGCAAACCATGCCGACGATGCAGAAGTACTCGTCCATGATGGCCGTGGATGGACATTTGCCCCTCTGCCGCCCATCATGAAAGACGATCTCATTTCACCACCCAAGGGCGTACCAATCGCGCCGACTATCATCTTCGTGGCACCATGACTGACCAACCCCCACCAACTACACCCGCCTGGAATCGCACACCCAAACGCGTGCTCTCGTACGCATCGGTCGACCCGGAACGGAGGGTTGGCCTGCCGTCGGGACGATTCACAACCCCATCCGCAACTGCAGCATTCGTCGTGGGACTCGCGTTGATGGGAATCCTCTACGGCAGCGTTTGGAGCGTCCGAGAAACCGAGGTTGGGGCCCTCGCGTGGAGATATCTCACTGGATTCTCCGGCATTCCAATTCCCATTTGCCTCTTGACGTGCTGGTCGGCGGCCATCCTATTGATCAAGGCTGCCAAGGTCGGAGCGCAGCGTACCGCCCTGCGACTGCGGTTCATGCCAGCAGACCCAGGATTTGTGTTGTCAGTCGTGACGGTCGATCGAGTCATTGACTCGATCGAAGAAGGCGTTGACGAACCACACCAATTCCTGCTGCTCGATCGCGTGCTGACAGCGCTCAAGTCGATCAGAAACATCGGGCGGATTGGTGACCTCGACGAGATGCTGAACTCGGTTGCTGAGGCAGACGAGGACGCAATG
>JABAAC010000181.1 GCA_014238965.1 Phycisphaerales bacterium
TCGCAGTTTGCACGGAGGCTTCGCTAGCAGCACGAGTGTCTCCAAGTTGACTCCACTGGAATACAGGCAGATAGGTGGTGGATAAGTTCTCTTGCTGATCCCAGTTGCCAATCACGATGAGTATGTCGGACACATCGGTGAAGCCGTCTCCGTTTAGGTCGCTCGGACATCTGGAGCATGGTCTCATGCTTCCATGAGTTCGAGCAGGCCGTTGGCGTAGTCCGAATTCAAGGATTCAGCATGAAGGCATCAAGCACTTCAAGAAGATCGTCTACACCAACCACGCCGTCGAGATTGAGGTCCGGACCGCACAGGGGGTCTACTGGCTGTGGACCCCAAGATGCGATCAGGTTCAGTAGATCGGTGACGTCAACCGTGCCGCTTCCATCGACATCCCCGCGCAATGCCGGTTCGATAAGTGCCCAGTGGCTGTAGTTGTAGTTGTGCGCCCACGTGATTATCATCGCGCCCGACGCGTTGGCGTCTCGGGGCACTCCGTAGAAGGCAAGTGGTGGTGAGCCGATCAGACGATGCCCCAGAAGTTGTATGCCGTCCTGCGCAGTTGCGACAAATCCGTACGTGACATAGTTTGCATCGAGAAGGCGTCCGAATGCCATGCCGGTGTCGCTGATGCCATCGAGATCAATCTCAAGCATATACGAGGGAATCACAAGTTCGGTCGCATCAAGTCCGCCTGGACTCGTCATGAAGATCCTTAGCTCGTCGTCGCCTGTCTTCCAGCAGCCTGTAATCACGCCGTCATCGTTTGCTAGAACTTCAAGGTTAAATGCCTCGAGAATTGTCTTGGCCGGTGCACCAAGTTCTGCGCCGTCTTGACCAAGCGGCGCCAAATAAATGTGATGTACGCCACCACCAGGCCAAAATCCGTTGGGTGCATGCACCATCGCAAGACGATCTTGATCATCGATGGCAATGCCCCTCGTGGCGCCACTGAGCGTTGGAGCCGGGTCGGCCAGCCCTGGGTTTTGCCACAACATGGCCCGAGATGAACCGCCATCATTGAACTCGCTCGTGCCGATGACCGTGCCCGTGTTGTTGATGTCAGCTGCATAGGCCGGTGCAATGCCGCCAGCCAGCGTACTGAAGCGGACGGCGCCAATTGCTTGATGCCAGACGAATCCGTCATTGGCATCGTTGCCCAAGACATATCCAGTGTTAGTCACGTGGGTGATCTGGGTGTACGGGCCGAACGATCCGCTGGCGACTGCCGTCGTGCCCGCCGTATCAATGTGAATGATGGTGTCGACGGTGTCGTCGATACCGAAGGCAGTGCCATCTGCCGCAAGTTGGTGCGCCTCGGTGTAGTCCCAGTCGACCGGAACCAGATGTGTCACGCCGGATTCCCAGAAGAAGGGCTGGCGCGTGAGATCCAAGCCAAAACCATGGAAGGCAAACCCAGTGATGCGTCCGGCATCATCCAGATCGAAAGGCACTAGCGTCTTGGTGCCATTGCCCTCCGGATGCTCCAGAAGCGTGACGACATAGCGCTGAGGAAGATCTGCAATTGCCTGACAGGGCATAGCCGTGGCTACGCCTGCGATTGCGGCCAATATATGTCTCAGAATCATGGCGACATCCTTCATCTCCAAAGGCAATATGCTCAACCTACTGCCCGGTCTGGTGCGCTGCAAGAAGGGAATGGGCAATCAAAGGGGATCATTGTAAAGGAGCCTGCTAGGGTGGTGCCTATGAAGGGTCCAATGCAATTACTGGCACTGGCGGCGATGGCCTTGATGTGCAGTTGTCACAGTACACCAGCCAGTCAGGAGAGTCCGATGGTTGATGGAACGCGATATGACGCATGGCTGCTTGGACGCGTGCAGGATGGTGGGGTGCCACATTTTGGATGTGAGCGACCATGCTGCGAGCAAGCGAGGGAGCAAGGGTATGTTGAATATCCATGTTCGCTTGGTATCCGTGATCGACAAACAGGTTCGCTCCTGCTAATCGAAGCAACGCCTGCGATCGAGCCGCAGATCGCGATGCTCCATGCGCTTGCAGGTGCCACGAGCCGCGGTCGACAACCTGTCGACGGAGTGCTGATCACCCATGCGCACATCGGTCACTACACCGGGCTGATGCAGTTCGGCGAAGAAGTCGCCGCGACTGACCACGTGCCGCTGCATGTCACGCCACGTATGGCGATCTTTCTGCAAGAGAATGATCCGTGGGCGCAGGTCATTGAATACGGGCAGGTGGATGTGCGCCCCGTGCAACCTGGGCAGTCTTGCGAACCGCTCGATGGGCTGCGGGTTGACTTTATCGAAGTGCCACACCGCGAAGAACACAGCGACACCGTGGCATTCAAAGTACACGGGCCTGAACGCACATTGTTGTGGGTCCCTGACGTCGATCAGTGGGGACGCCACGAAGGGCTCCTTGCACAACTACTTGAAGGTGTTGATGTCGCCTATGTTGACGCGACGTTCTATGACGGCAGTGAATTGCCCGGACGCGACTTGAGCCGCATTCCACATCCACTGATGGTCGAAACGATGGCGATTTGGGCTGATCAAGCCAAGGCCAATCCGGGTGTGATTCGCTTCATCCATATGAATCACACCAATCCGGTACTGCGCGATGCAGGGCTACGCTCGCAGATTAAAGCGAAGGGCTTTAGCGTTGCGGAAGTCGGCGAGCACACGCCGTTATGAGGCAGTGATCTTCTAGGTGGAGAGGCCGGTTCCCTCGCCGGCGTCTTGCTCGCTCATGATGAGCTCGTAGGCCGACACGGTGATCGCTAGGCAAAGTGGTAAGCCAACGAAGAAGAACGGTAGCACAAGCAGGATGCTCGTCCCAATGAGGATGAGTCCCATGACGATGATCAGCCCAAGCAGGGGCCAGAAGTCGGGTCCGGTCATGCGCCATGATGTGGAGATACTCTCACAGACGCCAAGACGGGTGCGGGGATCGATGCAGAGCAAGCTGGCGAAGATGAGTTTCGTATAGAGCATGATGAAGATGCAGATCAGCACGAGTCCGACCAGAATGGCGGTGACTGTAATAGCGGGTACAGCCGCGGAAGTGCCGCCTATGAAGAGGAAGCCGAAGCCAAGAAATAATGCCGCTACCACGACTGGTGCCATAAAGATGAGCATCAAGAGCACGCCAATCCCAACCAGTGGCCAGTAGCGACGAAAGCCTGCGAAGAGCGTGCCCATGGCAGGCGATTCGCCACGCAAGTGCTGTAGCGCGATGAGAAAGATGCCAGCTGTAAGTGGAACGCTAATGAAGATGTCGATCAAGTGGTCTGTCGGTGTCGCAGAAGTTTGGTCTGGGTCTGCGCCGAGGACGCTGTTGACCAAGGCCTTGGCAAGGCCTACACCCACGAGGAGCAATATGAAGACGAGTGTGGCGGCAAGTAGTCCGCCGTATCGTGACTTGAACAGAGCCATGCCTTTGGCGAATGCGGCTTCAAATGTGAATTGCATGGGTGCGGGTCCTTTGATAAATAGGTCACGGAGGTCTCGGTTGGCTAAAGTCTAACTGTATCAAGTTCGTTCCTCGCCGTTCGGACACATAGCCATGCGATGCTACAGAGCTTGTATGTGCCTGCATAGCAACAACAAGTGCACAGTCCCGCGGAGGTTTCGACAGCTTGCAGTAAGCAAGTCAACCATTGGTAATCACAGTTGCTTCCGTATGTGGAGCCACTTTGGAACGAGCCGATTGCCGCCTATCTTGGAATTCTGGTGGGTCATCGACTACAGATGTTTGAAACTGACACAACGCCACAACGCCACATCGGCAAATCAACACATCGCATGCGTTCGATCATCACTTTGATCTCAGTTGAAGTCGTGCTGATCTTGGCGAAGATATGCCAAGTAAGGACCGCAGCATGTTCTTGGCCGGCTGTGCACTAGTTCCAAGACAAATCTTTTGCTTTGCGGAATTCAGATATGGCATGCATTCGGCTGGCCTTCAATTCAGTGATTGGTGCAGGTCGCGTGGAGTCGCCGAGCCATCTGTTCCGGAAGGTGCGATCAGGATCAAAGCGCTCAGCTTGTGTGTCAGGATTCATGATCCGGAAGTAAGGGGCAGCATCTGTGCCTGTCGATGCTGACCA
>JABAAC010000030.1 GCA_014238965.1 Phycisphaerales bacterium
ACCGTACCGGAAGATGAATGCTATTGGATGGGCGGCAAGTTCATAGGCAATGACACAACCTGTTCACAAGACGCCACTTGGTGTGTTACGTATTACGGAAGCTGCTGCTTCGGCGATTCATGTAAAGATTGGGTAGAGCATGACGAATGCGAGATGATGGGCGGTATCTTCTGGCTTGATGCATGTGCAGATCTTCAAGATGTTGAAATGTGCGGTAAGGATCAACCATCATGCGCAGGCGATCTCGATGAGAACGGCACAGTAGATGTTGACGATTTACTTCAGGTGCTTGCAGTTTTTGGCACCAGTTCACAGGGCGACTGCGACGGCGATAAGGACACGGATGTCGATGATCTACTGCTACTGATATCCGCCTGGGGCCCCTGCCCATAACCCCACCACAACCCACCCCCACACACAGCACCTCCGTATTCACGGGGGTGTTGTTCTTTAAATAGCGGTTCATTGTTCCTGAAGAGGCACGCAAGACCATCTATAGAAATAGTTGTTGACCTGCCCTGTGGGGCCATCTCTAATGGGACTTGTGCGGCCTCAGGTCGCCTATAGGGAGAGAGGAACTCAATGCGCTATATCTGCACTTCTATCGTGGCCACGTTGGTGCTTGTCGGTACCAGTACCGCAGACAACTACACAATTGCCACCAATGGCATGACATTTGCCCCGGCAACATTGGACGTACAGCCTGGCGACATCATTACCTTTGAAGTCGGGCCATATCACACAGCAACATCTGGGTCGTCATGTTCCAGTGATGGGCTGTTTGATTATGGCAGCGGCACGAATACATGGACAGTTCCTGACTCAGTAGCGGGTACCACTGTTGATTACTTCTGTATACCGCACTGTTCGATGGGCATGACTGGTGCCATCAACGTCGCCGACACCATCACCGTCTGCTCCAGTGGTTGCGACTACACCTCAATCAACGATGCGATTGACGCTGCCAGCGATGGCGATGTGATTCAGCTCTCTTCGCAGACGTACTACGAAGGTGTAGAGATCAACACTGAGGGCAAGGCGATCACCATCAGCGGGACCACCGACGCAGATGGCAATTCAACCAGCATCCTCGACGGCAATAACTCGCACCGCGTACTGATATGCCAGACCGGCGAAGGCGCAGACACCGTTTTCGAGAACCTAGTGGTCCGGAATGGATTTGCCGACAACGGTGGCGGGATGCGGAACGGTGGCAGCCGCCCTACGCTGACCAACTGCACGTTCACGGGCAACGTGGCGCAACAATACGGCGGCGGCGTGCAGGGCCTATCCAGCTGGTCGATAATGACCAACTGCACATTCACTGGCAACGAGGCGCCATCCGGCGGCGGATTGTATAGCTCCAGCGGCAACCCGACGCTGACGAACTGCACATTCACGGGCAACGAGGCGGGGACCGGCGACGGCGGGGGCGTGTTGTTGTCCTTTAGCAACCCGACTCTTGAGAACTGTACGTTCACGGGGAACTTAGCCAATCATTACGGCGGCGGCATGTGGATCACCTCAAGCAGCAGCCCGATCATCATCACGTGCAGGTTCGAGGGCAACTCGGCAACCTTTAATGGCGGAGCACTGTACAGCGGGTTCCAGTGCAACCCGAGCCTGACCGACACCACGGTCTGCGGCAACACTACCGATCAGATTGATGGCGACTGGACTGACAACGGAGGCAACACCGTGGCCGACGAATGCACCGATGACTGCACGGGCGATTTCGATGACAACGGCGAAGTCAGTGTTGATGACTTGCTTGCCCTACTCGCCGCATATCAGACAAATGCCGATGGCGACTGCGACGGTGATGGGGACACCGATGTCGACGATCTACTGCTTCTGATCTCCGCTTGGGGCGTCTGCCCGTAATCCCCCACCACAACCCACCACCCCACAGCACCTCCGTATTCACGGGGGTGTTGTTCTTTAGATGGCGGTGCATTGCTCCTGAAGAGGTACGCAAGACCATCTATAGAAACAGTTGTTGACCTTCCCTGTGGGGCCTTCTCTAATAGAACTTGTGCGACCTCAGGTCGCCAATAGGAAGAGAGGAAACCAATGCGCTATATCTGCACTTCTATCGTGGCCACGTTGGCCTTAGTTGGAACTTCCATGGCCGGTAATGCGCAGATCCTCAATGTCCCCGGCGACTACCCGACCATTGAAGCCGCGGTCATTGCAGCGAATAACGGCGACACGGTCCTGATCGCAGCCGGAACGTATTACGAATCGGACATTCAACTCGCGGAATTCGATGGCACCGGTGGCAAGGATATTGTCATCTCCGGAGAAACTGAACCTGATGGAAGTCCTGCCGTCACCATCCAAGTCTCTGGA
>JABAAC010000024.1 GCA_014238965.1 Phycisphaerales bacterium
ACGGGGTCTCTTGGGGTCTCTTCGGAATCTCCGACAACCACACACATGGCAGGAGCCGGAACTCTGTACTGCAGCAAGGGCCGTGCCAAAACGACCAATCAGCGGCTGAAGATGGCCTGATCCCATCCCAAATTGCTGCTGATACAGGTCCTTGAAGGCGGAAACAGGCCCTCTGGTCTGCCGAAGTGGCAGAGCGGCAAGTGGCACCTCGCCCAATATGGACTACTCGCGGAGCAATTCCGCCAAGCGAGGCGGCGGCTGGCGAAGGTCTCGGCGAATCCACATTGCGTTTATGACGAAGTACACCAGGCCCATTGCGAGCATGAGCGTCATCGTGAGGCCAAGGACGCTCAGCCACATGATTGAACCCACCGCGGCTGGATCGACCATGCGTGCCACACGAACCCCAGTCAAACACGCCCCAGCCAAGGTCGCTGTCAGCATGAGTGTTGGAATGCGTTGACGCTGGAGCGTGGCTGTGCGGAACAACCTGCATCGCCGGCCCGCCTCGACAAGCACGCCTCGCACGCCTCCCAAGCTCAGCAACATGCCCGCCCAAGCTGCAAGGGTTCCAACCAGCCCGACCATACCATCGAGCATGGGCATCGCCAATAATCCAGCCCCCATCAAGAGCGTGCCTAGCCCTGCCAGCCTGATGGCCTTTCGAGCCGCCCTTTGCAGTGGCCCTTTATGTCTTGGCCGTAGTTGCCAGCATCCCAGAAGGCCCAAGGCCAATACAGCCACTGCACCAATGAACATTGCCAAATCGACAAGCCGACTATCCAGCAACAGGCGATCAGTTTGCGTAGCGATCCACACACATAGCATCCCAATCAACGGGAGTGCCACACAAACCGCCAAGCCAAGTGAGATGAACACAAGCCCATCCCCCACTGCCCGAGGGTCGGCCAGTGGTGGTAACCGATGCGCCTGAGGATCGATTGCTGATGCCAGCACATCGCGCACTTGGTGTCCACACTCTGCACACTGCCCGATTGCTGATGCCCCCCGAAGGTCGTATCCACACGTTGGACACGGCATCGACACCCCGATCGCCCGGCCGGACAGTTCGACAGGACCATCGCTTCCCATTAATCGAGTGGAAGGTTGTATGTTCGGATCGGGGGCCATCGCCCCTATACTCGGGCCTTCATGACGCAAGGCCAAGTCCAGGATCAACAATTGCCCACAGAAGACGGACATCAGGCCGCCCTAGCCCGCCTCCGCGATCAGCTTTCAAGTGTCTATTTTGGCAATGCCACGGCTGTTCACCGAGTGCTCACTTGCCTGCTTGCCCGCGGACACCTGCTTATCGAAGATGTCCCTGGGGTCGGTAAGACGGTGCTGGCGACCGCATTGGCCAAATCCATGGGTGGCACATTTGCTCGCGTGCAGTGCACACCTGACCTCCTGCCGAGCGATCTGACTGGGGTCACCATTTTCGACCGAGAAAAAAATGAGTTCCGCTTTCAACAGGGGCCGGTTTTCAACAACGTTGTCGTCGTTGATGAAGTCAACCGCACAACACCCCGAACACAATCGGCACTGCTGGAAGCCATGGCGGAGGACACCGTCACTGTTGATGGGACCACCCGAAACCTACCCACACCGTTCATGGTCATCGCCACACAGAACCCGTATGAGTTTGAGGGAACCTATTTCTTACCTGAGAATCAACTCGACCGGTTTCTTGTCCGCATCAGTCTGGGATATCCCGCCCCACCGGACGAAGCTCGCATCATTCTGCAACAACCCGCCCGCCGAGAACTTCGTCAGTTGAAACCTGTTGTCTCGGCCCAAGACATTGTGCAATTGCAAGATGCCGTGGACGCCGTACATATCGATCAATCGCTCGTTGAATATGTCATCGCCCTGGCCACTGCAACACGCGAGCATGACGATGTGCAAGTCGGCGTCAGCCCTCGCGGCGCACTGGCCCTAGCACAGGCTGCCAGAGCGACCGCCTTCCAAGACGATCGCGACTTCTGCGCTCCCGATGACGTTGTCGCTAATGTGCTTTCAGTATGCGCCCATCGCATCATCAGCCGCACCGCCGTTCACGAAGGTGATACTGGAACGGCTCGCCGCATTATGCAACAGGTGCTCGAAACGGTGCCGTCGCCGGCCTGAATTGGAACCTTGGCCGCTAGTGGCCGAAACTCACGAAACCTAGACGTCAAGTACCGCGATGTCAGGCAAGTTTCGGAATAAGCCATCGTAATCAAGCCCGTAGCCCACGACAAAGAGATCCGGCACATCAAAGCCGATGTAGTCACAAGATGGATTCGCCGAGCGTTCCACTTCTTTGCGCAACAACACACAGGTGCGCACCGCCGCGGCACCTGCATCCAAAAGTTCTCGCTGCAAGAGGTCCAACGTTCTCCCGGAGTCAAGAATGTCATCGACCAACAGCACCGTGACATCCTTAAGTCCATCAGGCAGCGAACTCATCAATGTTGCGCCGGTACTTGTAGTCGTTGCCCCGGGATACGCACTCACTCCAACGGGCCGGATCGGAAACGGCACTGGCAATCGACGCACCAGATCGGCCACAAACAGCAAACTGCCGGTCATCACTGGAACGACCACGAGGCGGCCGTCTTCAGCATCTGTAGCCAAATCGCGCATGATCGCCTGTGCCAGTTGCTCCACTCGCTCGGCAATCTGATCACGATCTATCAAGATGGTGCGAGTCCGTGGGTCCATATGCAGCATTGATGCTACAGGGACCGCCGGCAGACCGCTTGGCACCCAAAAGTGTTCACCTGCGTACGGCACAAGTGTTTTGATATCAACATCTTGCAACATCTTGTTTGATCGCCAAGGGGCAATTTGATAGAATGGACCTATGGCCACTACAAAAACGACCAAAAAGGCTGCCACCAAAGGCGCCACGAGGGGTCGCACCGCTGCGACAAAGGGCACAAAACAGTCCGCTGTCGCCTCCAAATCGACTCCAAAGTCGACCAAGGGGCGGGCATCCAAATCGGCTTCCAAGAAGCCTGCAACCATTCGGACGTACAAAAGTGCTGTCAAGGCACTATTGAATCGCACGAACATGGAGCGCACACGCCCAAGTCGTCTTCGAAAGGACGCGTTCTTTCTGGACCGCATGTCAGCGTTGCTCGATGCCTTGGACAATCCACAATTGGCAGTGGATGCCATTCATATTGCAGGCACTGTTGGCAAAGGCTCCACTGCTGCAATGCTCGACGCGACACTCCGAGGGTGTGGCTGGGCAGTTGGCACGTTTACGTCGCCTCACCTGCTGAATGTCCGTGAGCGGATCATGCTCAATGGCGAGATGATTTCAGAAGACTCGTTCACCGACCTGACAGCCCGTGTGAGCAAAGTTGCTGCCACGGCTGCGCCAGATGCAACCTTCTTCGAATTGATTACCGCGATGAGTTTCCTGCACTTTGCTGAAGAAGCTGTCGACATGGCAATCATGGAGACGGGGCTCGGTGGCCGACTCGATACAACCAACCTCTGCCGCCCAACTGTTTCGCTGATCACACGGATTGAACTGGACCACACGCATCTGCTCGGAACTGACTTGGCTTCTATCGCTAGGGAGAAGGCGGGCATTCTTAAAGCAGGCGTGCCCGCATTTAGCGTGAAGCAAGAACCTGAAGTTGAAGCTGTGTTACATGAAGTTGCCGAAGAAGTTGGAACAACAATTCGACTGCTTGGAAGGGACATTGACTTCAGCAGCCGGTTCTGCGTCGACGATGATCGTGGTGCACACGCTCGGATCTGCTTCGTAGGCGATCATAAGCAATACATGCACTTACCCGTCCCGCTGCAAGGCGAACACCAAGCAAGCAATTGTGGGTTGGTCATGGCTGCAGTCGATTGCATCGGCGGAACCGATCCTGCGTTCGAGGAATCGGTTGTCTTTCAGGGTCTTGCAAAAACAACCCTGTATGGACGCATGCAAATGGCGTGGCAACGACCACGCATCATGGTTGACGGCGCGCACAACCCCGCGTCGGTCTCATCGCTCATGCGTGCCGTTGGCGCCCATGTGCCCTTTGATTCGATGATCTGCGTCTTTGGTTGTTGTGACGACAAAGACATCGATGGCATGCTGGCTATGGCATCCCTTGGTGGCGACAAAATTGTCTTTACCAAGGCAACGGATCAGCCTCGTGCGGCCGAACCAAGCATGCTTGCCAAGCGATTCACCGAACTTCACAACCGCAATTGCCAAACGGCGGAAACTGTGGACGAAGCCTTGGAAATCGCTGCTCGGGCTGCCAGTCGAGATGACCTGATCTGCGTCACAGGCAGTTTCTATCTGGTCGGAGAAACCCTTGACTACCTGAAAAAGCTTGAAGCTCGACGGAAGTAGGTTCCGCACACTGCAAATGCAGGCCCCGTGACAGGAACACAGTTGGGGGCAACGACTCAATGGGGTACGCTCCTCGTCTCAACCATCGACTCATGAGACTGCGACCATGCCCACCGCAACAATTCCATCCCACCGCTACAACGCTGCGATAGCAGATGACATCGAAACTCGATGGCAAGCGGCGTGGAAGTCGCAACACGCATTTCGAACACCCAATCCTGGCGACAAGCAATTCGACGCCAACGCGCGCCGTTTCTATTGCTTGGATATGTTTCCGTACCCCTCCGGTGCAGGGTTACATGTAGGCCACCCAATTGGCTATCTCGGCGGTGACATCTTGTCACGATTCCATCGAATGCAAGGCGACAACGTGTTGCACCCGATGGGCTGGGATGCATTTGGACTGCCCGCAGAGCAATACGCTATTCAGACAGGGGTGCATCCACGCGTTACGACGGTCACTGCGATCGATACGTACCGGCGACAACTTCAGCGATTTGGGTTCTCTTATGACTGGGACCGAGAAATCGCGACAATCGACGAAGACTATTACCGATGGACTCAGTGGATCTGGCTGCAAGCCTGGAACGCCTGGTACGACGAAGACGCTAGCCAAGCACGGCCCATTGACGAACTCATTGCGCTACTTGAAAATGGCGATGCATCGATTGATCTAGAAGGCAATGTCGTGCGATGCGCACCAAACGATGTGCATCAACATTGGGTGGATCTCAATGACGCTGCCAAGCGACAGGTACTCGATGGTCAGCGGTTGGCGTACCTCGCAGAGCAGACAGTGAATTGGTGTCCAAAGCTGGGCACCGTACTTGCCAATGAAGAAGTCATCGACGGGCGATCTGAGCGCGGGGGGCATCCTGTCATTCGACGTCCCCTGAAGCAATGGATGTTTCGCATCACGGCGTATGCAGATCGGCTACTTGCCGAACTCTACACGCTCCAATGGCCTGATTCAACTCGCTCCCAACAAGCAGAATGGATTGGCAGAAGCGAGGGCGCCGAGTTGACCTTCGCCGTCGACGGACGAGACGAAGAAGTACAGGTGTTTACGACTCGTCCTGACACGTTGTTTGGGGCAACGTTCATGGTGCTCGCACCTGAGCACCCCTTGGTCGACAACGTGTTGGCTGATCCACCTCGTTCGTGTGACACAGAGTCACTTGCCGCCTACGTTCAGCAGGCTCGAAACCGAAGTGACATCGACCGCATGGTTGAACAAAAAGACAAGACGGGGGTCTTTACGGGGCTTCATGCAAGAAATGGTGTGACGGGCAAATTGATGCCGGTGTGGGTTGCTGACTATGTACTGATGGGATACGGGCATGGAGCGATCATGGCGGTGCCCGGGCATGATGATCGCGACAACGCTTTCGCGAAACGCTTTGAACTGCCCATCATTGAAGTCGTCCAGCAAGGCACCGACAACGATGATGATGGGTGCTTCACTGGCTCGGGCATTGCGATCAACTCTTCCTCTGAGACGCTGTCCATCGATGGCATGCCAACCAACGAGGCCAAAGCCGCGGTCATTGCATGGGCTCAGTCCAATGGGACTGGACAAGGCCGGGTCATTTATCGACTGCGAGATTGGCTCTTTTCACGGCAGCGCTATTGGGGCGAACCATTCCCAATTGTTTACACATCTGACGGCGCAGCGTGGCCGGTGGCTGCAGCCAACTTGCCCGTCGTGTTACCCAACATCGACGACTACACTCCTGTTGAAAGCAGTGATCCACAACCGTTGCTCGGAAAGGCAACCGACTGGACCGAGACAACCGCTGGTGAAGCTGGCGTAGATCCGTCACTGCTCTCTGCTGATACGCCCGTGCGTAGGGAAACAAATACAATGCCCGGCTGGGCCGGTTCATGCTGGTACTTCCTTCGGTACTGCGACCCCAACAATGACACTGCCCTCATCGATCCGGATATTGAGCAGTATTGGATGGGGCCAACCGATGACTCCGCCGGTGGTGTTGACATGTATATCGGCGGCGCCGAGCATGCCGTATTGCACCTGCTGTATGCACGATTCTGGCACAAGATGCTCTTTGATCTGGGGCATGTCAGTTCAAGTGAACCCTTCCGCACGCTGTTTCATCAGGGCATGCTGACCAGCTTTGCTTGGAAACGACCAGATGGTTCGTTGGTTCCAATAGATGAAGTTGATCAAGAGGCACAAGTTGAAACAGCGACTGGTGACAAGGTCGAGCGCATCATCGCCAAAATGTCCAAGTCACTGCGCAACGTCGTGAATCCAGACGATGTCATAGCGGATTACGGTGCTGACACATTTCGCTTGTATGAGATGTACATGGGCCCGTTGGATGCTTCCAAGCCTTGGAATACACGCGACATCGTGGGTGTCTATCGCTTCCTACAACGTGCGTGGAGGCTGGTCATCAATGAAGACAGCAGAGCCCTCATGGTCCGCCAGGAGCCTGATGCCGATACAGAGCGGGCCTTACATCGAATGATTGCCAAGGTCACAAGCGATATTCCTCGACTTGCATTCAACACGGCGATCGCCGCCATGATTGAGTTTGTCAACACGGCAACGCAGGCCGGCGGATTGACGAGCGATCAACTTGATCGCTTCAGCCGCGTGCTGTGCCCATTTGCACCACACGTTGCCGAAGAGTTTCGCTCGCTATTGCAACTCGATGGGCTGTGCTCGCTGGCCCCGTGGCCCATCTGGGATGACACGATGCTTGTCGACGATTCAATCGAACTGCCCGTGCAAATCAAGGGCAAGGTTCGTGGCCGGGTCGTTGTTCCATCGGATGCAGACGCAGATGAGATCAAGCGCATCGCCTTGGCGGACGAACACATTTCGTCGCTACTTGAAGGCGCGTCCCCACGTAATGTCATTGTCGTGCCCGGCAAGATCATCAACATCATTCCCTAATGGTTGTTCCACTAGACATGTTCGATCTTGATTCAGCGGCTGCTGGCCCCTGGACGCTGGATGTGCCCAACACAACCACACTTGTGTTGGTTGGTGCCAATGATGAACTCACTGGCATCCCGCAGGGCATTGCCGCGGCGATTGCAGATGTCGTTGGCGCATCTGTTGATATCGATAGGCCTGAAGCCACACCTCCAGACGTGCCGTGGATTGCAGCGATCCACGTGCCAGGGCTCCCCGCACCACTACTGTGCTGGCCCGAAGCCGAGGCCGCGGAAGGAACCGGCTTGCCTGAGCATTTAGAACATCGGCATGGACTTGTCGTGCAAACGCTTCTGCACCCGGGCGATCCGCTGACCTGCTTCGTCAATGTCGCGAGGCTACTAGCGATGATCGACCCCAAAGCACCAGGTGTGTTGGACGCTGATACCGGGCGATGGCTGGATCGGAATGTGCTCGCTCGCGATTTCCTCAGTAACGATACTGAGCCACCAGAAGATGTCCTTTGGGTCGTTGAAGCAAACCCTACTAACGATGGATATCACGTCTGCAGCCGAGGGCTTGCCCGCTGTGGCCGTCGAGAGTTGCTGTTGACCAACGTGTACGAAAAACATCTTGATTCCGCGGCCGATGTGGTGGCATCGATTGCAGCCTTATCGCTGGAAACACCGCTGCCAATTGCCGGTGTCCCGGCGGAAATCGGTCCAGAGTTGCACGTGCATATGGCCGCGCTTGATGACCATGTTCAACTCGTCGACGCCCATGGCGAAACGCCACTGAACGTCCTGCAACGCCTGAGCGACGGTGCTGCAGCGATCTATCGAACTGATCGCTCCGCGCGTCGTCGCAGATCGCTTGCCAGAACGACTTGGAATGACTTTCTCACCATTGCCGACCTTGGTACCCATGAGTGCCTTGTTGAAGTGCCATTTGAAGATCCAGAGGGCCAAGAGCAGCGACGAGAGCATGTGTGGATGCGAGTCGAATCCGTACAAAATGATGCGGTTATCGCTACCCCGGTGCACAAACCAACAGTCGCTATGGGCGTCGACATGGAACCCCAGTGCATCGAGGCTGACGAGGTCGCATCCTGGCGAGTCATGGCAAACGATCAAGCGTGGGGCCCGGAGCAGTTGGACCTGCTACAAAGAGTTTTGAACCAATGACATACGACCCAGATCAATTGGTGACCCTGACTACGGCCGCAACCGAGTATGCGGCCAATATCATTGTGGTGGTATTGGCCGATGCCGGCATCGAAGCCCGGGCTTTCGCTGGCCTTGCAACAGTCTTTCCAGGCACATTTGGCAACGCACCCAAGATATTCAGCGTGCCGGTGCAGGTCCGAGCGAGTGATGTCGACGAAGCGAGAAAAGTGCTCTCAGCAAACAAACGCGACTCAGTGGATATCGACTGGGACACTGTCGAAGTTGGTCAGCGTGAAGATGACAGTGTGCTCACGCCCATTGGGCACACGCCCATAGCTGCGCGTGTTGCGATGTGGACCGCAATCTTGATTCTAGTTGCCAGCATCGTGTTCGTTGCGGCAATGCTCGCGACTAGCTGATAGTTCCGAGTCGATTATCGACTTTCGCTTCCAAACTGTCCAATCGCTGCTTCCAGCGCTTCGCGGGCTTCGCTCAAGGCAGCACGTCGCTGCTCATCCAAGAAACGATCGCCGAGTTTTGAATCCACGGCTTTGAGCCACGTCACCCATCGCGCAACAAAGACTGCCTGCTCACTTGTCTTGGGGTGCTCCGCTAGTTGCGTGCGCTGCCGAGCAACTTCACGCACAATCCATGCTGCCGACCCTCGTCCGGGTTCCGTGGGGCGAGCCAACATGCGAACCAACGGCCCATGCCTGCGCCGCACATTCTGTAAAAACCGAATTGTGTCCCGTGGTGGCTGAGGCGGCCGGAATGTGCCACCTCCTACCAATTGGTCCATGCCGCCCAGCGCCACAACAACATCCAACTCAACCCACTTGCCGTCTTCCATACGCTGCGCACGAATCTGCAACCTCTCTCCAGGCCAGTGCGATTGCACTACTTGAATCAAGTTCGCTACGTTCGTCAGTGGCTCATCGCCTATGTGCGTGATGACGTCACTGGCCTTAAAGATGCCATCGGCAGGAAGGCCTGCGACAACCTCGCTAATGCGCACGCCATGTTGTGGCGCCTCATTATCGTCTGGCCCCCACTCAGTCATTCGTACGCCAAGAGCCCCCTTTGGCAATAGCAACAAGCGACGCTCCATTGCCATGATGACTCGCGTGCGTTGCTCTGGTGTGAGCAGTCCATCAGCCAGACGCTGCTCCAAATCCTCTATTGAGCATTCGCCGTGCGCTTGTGCAATAGCCATCGTCGCTGCTTCTCTCGCCCGCCAAGACGGTGCGTCGAGTTCCCCAACAAGCGACTCCAGGTCAACCTGAACCAGTAAACATGCTGCGATCAGTAGGGTCATATGCAGATCATCGACCGAATCTGTGGGAAGTGACAGCGCAAACTGCAAGACTCGAAAGCAAGTCTTCTACGCACTGGGCACCAAACGTCGAATGTCGTCAGCATGATCTGTAATCCAGACACCCCGGTGGCACACGAAGTCGAGAAATTCCGGCCCTGTCCATCTGCCAAACCGCCCCTTTCGATGCAAGGCAATAACAGCCTCAACCGCCAACGCTTCAACCATGACATGCGGCAGCACATTGATCTCAGCGGACTTCAATGGCTCTCTGGCAACCAACCCGTACCCAGAGAGCATCGCCTGCTTGAGTTCCATCGATGGCGTGTCGGTACGTCGCGGTGCAATAGCGACGTCTTGACTAATTGGCATGGTGAATTGCAGCAAGGCATTGGCTAATTCCGCGACACGGGGCTCAGCCCGGACGGTTTCCATGTCCAACACGGCACACACACCCAATGTCCCAAACAGCAAATTGCCCGGATGCCAGTCACCATGCACCACTGTGCACGGCAAGTCATCCCAATTCTGCTGGGATGCTGTGCAGGACGATTCAAGCAGTCGTGCCAATTCGGTGCAAGACGACTCACTTAACTCTGGTCGCGTCTGATGCAATTCTTTTGCCGCGCGAGCAACGTCAGGCCGCTCATGAAATCCTGCGCCAGGTGGTGCATCATGAAGATGCCGAAGAGCCAAGTCGTGAAAGCCCGCTAGCCGACTGCCACTGGATCGAGCGTCATGCGGTTGACCGTCGAATCGACGACCTTCTATATACCTGCACAACTCATAACTGAACCCCTCCAACTCAAGCAATGTGCCTGCGTGTTGTTTGAGCCCAATAAGTTCAGGAATTGGGAACCCCGTGGCCTGCAACGCAAGATGAAGGCGATGCTGAAAGGCAATTCGATCTGGTTTGGTGCGTGCATGCGCAAGACGCTTCAGAAGAAAAGCCCCTGATGCTGATTCAATCACAACCTTTGGCGCCTTGGAAGAGCCACGTCGCAACTCTTGTATCGAGGATACCTCGCCAATATCCCAATGTGGAATGACCCGCCGGAGTTCGTCCGCCTCCATTTGTTGCCGTTCCTGCCGTACGCGTTGAGACATGCGGGCCTTACTCGACGTTTTGGACCTGTTCCTTGATGCGATCCACCGCGCCCTTGATTTCGACAATACGTCGAGCAACGTCGGCATCTTGGCACTTGCTGCCCATCGTGTTGGCTTCTCGAAGCATTTCCTGTGACAAGAAGTCAAGCGTGCGACCGACTGGGCCTTCCTGCTTGTTCAACATCGTACGAAACTGATCGATGTGTGTATCGAGTCGGGCAATCTCTTCAGCGATGTCCGTGCGCTCGGCGAATATGGCGACCTCGCGGAGAATGTCTTCGTCCCGTGCCTGTGCGCCAACTTCGGCAAGCAGCGTATCCATGCGTTGTCGAAGTCTCTCCTGATAAGCCGCCGACACATTTGGTGCTGCTTCTCGAATTTCACCCAACCGCTCTGCAATGACATTCAAGTGGCTTGTGATGTCGTCTGCGACCGCCGCGCCCTCAGCTTCTCGCATTGCATTGACGTCACCGCATGCATCGCCAATGAGCCCCTCCAACACCGACATTGCATCTGTACGAACCATCTCATCTTCGATCTCTTCGACCACACCGGGCAAACCAAGCAAGTCGCCTGCCCCCATTGGCACCCCGACATCTTCCATCACGGGTCGCAATTGGCCCACATAGGCACGGAGGACCTCCAAGTTCACATGTGCGGCGACACGCTCAGATTCATCGTGCAGCCGAATCGTGACCGTGACGCTTCCACGAGTCAGATACCGCGACACTTGCTTTTCGATGTCGGTCTCGACGCCGTGCAGTTGATCTGGAATGCGGCACCCGCACTTGAGCGCCCGACCGTTAACAGTGCGGATTTCGACGCCCCAACGACGTCCTTGGACTGTTGTCTCAGCCGCACCGAAGCCGGTCATACTTCGAGGCATATCAGTTGCGCTCGCCCTCCGGCTCGGGGGTCGACGAATTAGGCAACTCAGGCGACAGATTCACAGCCGCCGATTCGTCGGCAGACGTGTCTTTTGGAGCAGGCTCGCCAAGGGGATCTGGTCCAACTGCAGCATCTTCGGGCAACGACGCCGATGGTTCTTCGTCATCACCAAAGCCTGGCTCGCCAACAGCCGTTGGGAACAACACTTCGTTCGTTGTTGGTTCCTCAGCGGGCTTGGACTCTGGTGTCCAAAGATCCGCATTGAGCACGATGGCCAACACGAGGTATATGGCGAAGCCGCATACGGTCATGACGGTAAGGGCATCGCCCACGCGTCCACCGAACACGCCTTCAGTACCGCCGCCGCCGGCACCACCAAAAGCTCCTGCAAGACCGCCACCTTGTGGCCGCTGCACGAGAATGATGAGCACCATGGCCACAGAGGCAACGATGAACAGGATGGTCAGAATCAGGAAGAGGCTTTCCATGTCTCGGCGGCACTCGCAATAGGCAGGAATGAATCGGCGTTCAGCGAGGCACCTCCAACAAGCGCCCCATCAATATCGGGGCAAGCAAGAAGCGCGGCCGCGTTGGCCGGTTTGACAGATCCACCGTAGAGGACTCGAGTCCTTGTGGCGGACGAAGCATCATATCGACCTGCGAGCATTTCGCGAAGCGCACAATGCATGGTCTGAGCATCATCTGCAGTGGCGGTTTGGCCTGTTCCAATGGCCCACACCGGCTCATAGGCCACAGCCAATCGCATGGGATCCAGCGATTTGAGCCCCCCAAGGGACTGTTCGACCTGATCACGAACCACCTTGGTGGCCTGACCGGCGTCTCGCTCATCCAGTGTTTCCCCCACACACAACATCACATTCAGCCCCGCATTGAGTGCTTGTTGCACTTTGGCGTCGCATTGGGCACTTGTCTCGCCCATGCCATGGCGACGTTCCGAATGGCCCACAAGAGTCCATGTACAGCCGCAATCCAGCAGCATGTCCGCTGATGTCTGCCCAGTGAATGCACCTTGGGCCTCTTGGGCGATGTCCTGCCCGCCAACGGTCACGGCGCAGTCGCCCAGTTCGTCGGCCACGATCGACAGATACACCGCTGGCGGAAAGATGACCATTTCGGCCACACCGTCCCAGGACCGGAGCGATCTGGCCAATGCGATGGCCTCGGCGCCGTCGCCGTGCATCTTCCAGTTACCACCAATCAGTGGGCGTCTTGAAGCATCCATGCCTGCAAGGATACAGGCCCGGGCCAAGTACACTTTGATGCCCCAATCGCTGTGCCAAACGAGCCCACAAGGCTCCAGCAACCACATCGAATCCGGGCCAGGAGTGCCTTGAGCCAATCGCAGTCATGTCGGAACCCAAATCAGCCTCGCAGATCCGAAACGATTTCTTGGAATTTTTCCAGAACAAGGCATCGCACACCATTGTGCCATCCTCATCGGTCGTCCCGCACGACGACCCAACATTGCTCTTTACCAATGCAGGCATGAATCAGTTCAAGGATGTGTTTCTCGGCACAGGCACTCGTTCGTACACACGCGCGGTCGATACGCAGAAATGCATTCGTGCAGGTGGCAAGCACAACGATCTCGATGACGTGGGTCGCGACACATGGCACCACACGTTCTTTGAAATGCTCGGCAACTGGTCATTCGGCGACTACTTCAAAGCTGAGGCCATTCAATGGGCCTGGCAACTGCTGACCGAAGTGTGGGGCCTGCCAAAGGAACGCCTGCACGTCACGGTATTCGCAGGCGACGAAGCCGACGGCCTTGGTCCAGATACGGAGGCTGAACACCTCTGGAACACATTGACCGACATCGATCCATCACACATCACGCGATGGGATCGAAAGGACAACTTTTGGGAGATGGGCGCATCTGGACCATGTGGTCCGTGTAGCGAGATTCACTTTGACTCAACGCCTGATGGCAACGGTGCAGACCTTGTGAACCTCGACCACCCGGATGTCATTGAGATCTGGAATCTGGTCTTCATTCAATTCGACCGACGAGCTGACGGCACACTCGTTCCTCTGCCCGCCAAGCACATCGACACCGGCATGGGCCTTGAGCGCATCGTCCGAGTATGCCAAGGCGTTCGCAGTAACTACGCAACCGACCTCTGGACGCCACTCTTCGATGCCATTGCCAAATGCACTGGCGCACCGGCCTACTGCGATGACAACGACAGCCACATCGACGTTGCCTACCGTGTGCTTGCCGACCACATTCGATGCTTATGTATCGCCATGGCGGACGGTGCCCGCCCAGGCCCAGACGGCCGGGGCTATGTGCTTCGGCGTATTTTGCGACGAGGTGTGCGCATGGCCCGTCAGGCGATGAATGCAGACCAGCCCCTGCTTTGCCAACTGGTTCCTGTTGTCGTTCGTGAACTAGGCGACGTGTTTCCGACACTCCGCGACGACCCCGACATGCTTGCGGACATCATTGAGGATGAAGAAAAGGCGTTCCTGCGAACACTGGATCGAGGCTTGCAACTCTTCGACGAAGCGGCGGCCCGGGGCGATGGTTCAATTTCTGGCAAAGATGCCTTCGCACTGCACGACACGTGGGGCTTTCCGATTGACCTGACTGAGCAGATGGCCAGAGAGCGAAGCATTGCTGTCGATCGAACTGACTACGACGCGCACATGAACGCGGCACGCGAGCGCAGTCGGGCTGGCAGCGGTGACGCAACATCTGTAGGTTTGCCGCCAGACGCAATTGCGATACTTGAACAACAAGGCGCAACGCCAACCAATGACGAGGCCAAATATGACGACAAGCCCGTTGGCATGGGTCGAATCGTTGGTATTTGGGACGGCCGAAACTTGGTGGATCGCTTGCAAGCTGGCTCAGAGGGCATCGTGGTGCTCGACAAAACAACGTTCTACAGCGAGCAAGGTGGCCAAGTCGGTGATCAAGGTCGACTGATTGTCGAAGCCGATGGGGAGACCCCCGGCGGTGCCATCTTCAACGTCGAAGACACACGCCGCGCAGGAAACTGGGTGCTTCACGTTGGCCGTGTCGCCAGCGGCGACCTGCACGGACGCAACAAGGTCACAACCCGCATCGATGTACATCGGCGCAGACGCATTGAGGCCAATCACACGGCGACGCACGTGCTGAACCACGCGCTTCGGTCACACTTAGGCGATGGTGCAGATCAGCGAGGTTCACTCGTCGCCGACGACCGACTTCGTTTCGACGTGGCGACGCGATCAGCACCAGACGACGCCACAATCGCCGCCATTGAACAACACGTGCTCGACACGATTGCGTCAAACCAAGCTGTGGAGGCGAAAAATGCACCGCTTGATATAGCCAAATCATTCAACGGGGTGCGTGCTGTATTTGGCGAAACGTACCCCAATCCTGTTCGTGTTGTGAGCGTTGGCGCTTCAATTGATGACTTGCTGACCAATCCAGATGGCGATTGGATGAGCGCTTCCATTGAGTTCTGTGGCGGCACGCACTTGTCATTGACTCGAGACATCGGTGACTTTGTGCTGATGCAAGAACAAGGCCTAGCAGCAGGCATTCGAAGACTCGTAGCGCTGACTGGCGATGCTGCAGCGGTAGTCCGAGCAACAGGCGATGCACTCTTGCAACGCGCCTCTGAAGCAGCCAATGCCAGTGATGACGAACTTGAGTCGCTTGTCGATGACATCGCGCGTGACCATGTCGAAGCAGATATCGGCTTGGTGCATCGTCGCATCCTCGATGGTGCGCTTGATGCGCTACGCGCTCGCGTCAAGACTCTGCGAAAGGCTGCTGCCAGCGAGAGCAAGACCGCTGCGGTCGATGCGGCGAGAGTGCTTGCGGAAACTGGTGGTAACCTGATCGTCGGCGAAGTCCCTGCAGGCGATAAAGAGGCGCTACTGGCAGCCATGGACACAATCAAAGGCAACTGCCCGGACGCATCATGCCTCTTGGCCTCACGAGATGACAGCAGCGTGCTGATCGTCGCGCGTGTCCCCGATGGTGGAATGAAGGCAGGGCTCAAAGCAGGAGATTGGGTTCGCGAAGTTGCCAAGGCCTGTGGCGGCGGTGGCGGCGGACGACCCGACATGGCCCAGGCTGGGGGCAAAAAACCTGAAGCCCTTCCCGCAGCACTAGAGACCGCAACGACCTTTGCAAGGGAGAAACTTGGATGAGTGACACACCAGAACAAGCCACAAACGCCGGGACTGGCGATGCCGACAATGAGCAGGCTGCCACGCCAGGCCCTCGCCACCACGTCAGCGACATCCGCACTGTCGAACGGCAAGTTGGCGACCACGTCATGGAAGCCCTTGAGCACGACGAAACAGTTGCAGTGCTGACAACAATCGTCGGTGGCGTACGAACCGACCGTATTGTGTCGGTGCCGCTTGATGCCGAGCAGGCGCAGGCAGTCTCGGCAGTTCTTATGGCGGCGCAAGAAGAAGCCCAACTCGATGAAGTGGATGACGATGGCCGAAGAGAAGGCTTCCTTGGGTTTCATGCGGTACTTCGTGGCCAACAGGACAACGACTGATGTTTGATATGCAACTTGACCGACGAAGTGTCAATCGAGCCATTGCAGCAACAGCGCTATTTGGGCCGGCAGCAATTGCACAGGACAAAGGACAACCCATTGTGACCGATGCATCCAAGTGGCCTATTTCTCTTGCTCAGTGGTCACTGCATCGAAAGTTGCGTGCCGGCGAACTCAGCACCGAGGATTTTCCCGCCTACACAGCCGACACCTACAACATTCGCGGCGTGGAGTATGTGAATTCATTCTTCAAAGACAAATCCACTGACGAAGCATGGCTCAATGGACTCAAGAAGCGCTGCAGTGATGCGGGCGTAACCAGCGTACTGATCATGTGTGATGGCGAAGGCGCGCTCGGCGATCCGGACACGACAGCGAGAATGGCTGCTGTTGACAATCACCGGCGATGGCTTGGTGCCGCCAAGCATCTTGGTTGCCAGGCCATTCGCGTCAATGTGCCCAGCGAAGGCACGCCTGAAGAACAACGCAACCTCTGCGCAGATGGCCTTGGACATTTGTGTGACCATGCCGATGCCCTTGGCTTACATGTGGTGGTCGAAAACCATGGTGGGCTCTCGAGCAATGGCCAATGGCTGGCATCACTGATTACACAAGTGAATCACAAACGACTCGGCACGCTACCGGACTTCGGGAACTTCGTGCTCGACTGGTCGACCATGGATATGTACGACCGGTACAAAGGCATGGATGAGTTGCTGCCCCATGCCAAAGCCTTGAGTGCCAAGAGCCACGAATTCGACGACAAAGGTAACGAAACGCTTTCGGATTACGAACGCATGTTTGAGTTGGTGCGCAAGCATGGCTACAAGGGCTGGGTGGGTGTCGAATACGAAGGCCCGACCCTCTCTGAAGACGATGGCATCAAAGCGACGCGTGATCTGCTCATCAGGCAAGGCTGCACACTGACGCCACCAGTTGCACCGCCGACCGTCAACGCCTGATGCGTGCGCTAGTCATCACCGCTAAGGGTGACCCCGTCGCACCAAATGCGGCCTTCATCGACATGCCCGAGCCAACGCTGGAGCCCGGCAATGTTCGAGTGCGCACCGAATCGTCGGCCTTCAATCACCTCGACCTATGGATTGGTCGCGGACTGCCTGGTGTCGATACGACGTATCCACACATAGGTGGTAGCGACGGATGTGGCCGTGTAGATGCTGTTGGCGAAGGTGTGGATGAAGCTTGGATCGGCAAGCGGGTCGTTGTCAACGCTGCCATAGAGCGTCCGCAAAAAGAGCGTCCCGCTGGACGCGACATTCTGATGCTCGGTGAACACATACACGGCACGCACGCTGAGTACTTCTGTGCTCCTGCGACGAATGTGCTTGATGTCGGCGACACCGACCCACACGACGCTGCGGCGTATGGACTGGCACATCTCACGGCATGGCGAATGCTGGTCACCAAGGGGCATGTCAAACGGAGCGACAGCGTGCTCATCACCGGCATTGGTGGCGGTGTTGCACTGGCTGCATTGGGCATTGCTAAGCATCTGGGCTGCCACGTCATCGTGACAAGCCGGCACCAATGGAAACTCGACCGAGCGCTGGCCTTGGGCGCGGATCATGCCATTGTTGATGATGGCAAGGACTTCTCGCGAGCCGTCCGAGGGGCAACTGGCAAGCGAGGCGTTGATGTATGCATCGACTCGATCGGCGGCCCCGTGCACGTGCAGTGCATCAAATCACTGGCCCGAGGTGGCCGACTGGCATTGTGTGGCTGCACGGCTGGTGCAAACCCGTCAACCGATTTGGCCCGGTTGTTCTGGAACCAGCAGTCGATTCTTGGTTCAACCATGGGCGACATGCAGGAATTCACCGATTCTATGGCCCTCCTGACCGACGGTCGTGTGCTGCCGGTCATCGATGAGGTCTATGCTGCAAAAGACGGCGCCACAGTGCTAGGTCAAATGGAGTCAGGCTCACAGTTCGGCAAACTCATCCTTGACTGGACATGAGTCACCGATTCACTTGCCCTACAGTGCCCACGTTACGTAATGGAGTCCGACATGCCGCTTGAATTCAAGTCCAGCCCCGAACCTACACTCGGTGTCGAAATTGAACTCGGTGTCATTGACAACACAACGTTCGAACTTTCGCCAAAGGCCGGTGAAATCCTTGATCGCGTTCCAGATGGCTGGGACGATTACGTCAAGCCTGAGTTCATGCAGGCCTACCTTGAATTCAACACGGGGGTGTGCAACACCGTGGCTGAGGCAGGGGCCGACTTATGTGAACGATTAAAGTGGGGCTACGAGGTCGCCAACGAACTTGGCTGCACCTACCTCTGGACCGGCACACACCCAACATCTCGATGGGATTCACAGGTCATTACCGATGACGAGCGATACCACTGGCTTCTAGACACCATGCAACTGGTTGCCAAACGACTCTTGTGCTTTGGATTTCACGTGCATGTCGGCGTCAACAGCCCAGATAAGGCGATTCAATTGTGTGATCGCATCATGCGACACCTTCCGGTCCTGCTTGCCATGTCGGCAAATTCACCGTGGTGGAATGGTCATGACACTGGGCTTGCCTCGTATCGATCGAAGATTATGGAGTCATTGCCTACTGCGGGCCTTCCTGAAACCATGCGTAACTGGTCGGAGTTCACGTGGCTGATTAACAGCCTTCGCAGCACGAACTTCATTCGCAGTCCAAAGGAAATCTGGTGGGACGTTCGACCCGTCGGCCGTTTTGGAACCGTGGAGGTCCGTGTCATGGACACGCCACTTCGTATGCGAGACTTGCTTGGCCTAACCGCAGTGGTGCAATGCCTCGTCGTGGGCATTGGTGATGAAATTGACAAAGGCGCGTACCAAATGGACTGTCACCCCATGATTGTTCGACAGAACAAGTGGCACGCCGTTCGCTGGGGCCTCGACGCAACGCTGGTCGACCCTGACACCATGTTGGCTGCGCCTGCTCGACAATTGGCACGTCGCATGATCGACTTATGCAAACCCGTGGCAGAGCGACTTGGATGCGCAAGAGAACTCGGCTTCGCCGAGGCCATTCTCGATGAAGGCACCGGTACCGATCGGCAATTGTGCTTCGCCAAACAAGGCCAAGAGCATATTGCTTCGGGCATTGTCGACCTGACTGGTAAGCCGTGGGACGATTGCTGAACTCAGTTTGAAACGCGTTTCAACTTGATGCGACCCCAACCATTTTGCCCGCCGGCCCCCTTTGCGGTGACATGAAGGATTGGATTTGCCACGGTTGTTGCCACACGCATTGTGTACCGGTTGTTGCTCGGATGATGGCCTGTGAATCCATCGTGCTTGTCCCTTGCGACCAATTTGGAACCATCCAACAGTTGTACGGCCGCGATATCTAGACCATGTCGCCCGCGTGTGTACTCAAAGGTGACTGTCCATGTGCCTGGCTGCATTGGCGCATCGAGATCCTCGATCACCCAAGTTGACAATCGATCTTTGAGGTGGCGGTCCATCCATCCCTCTGCCAAGGTCGGACTCCCGTAAAGTTCCTCAGCAAGTCGCTTGCCCGCCAGCCCCGGAACCGACTCTGGCGCAACTCCATAGGCCCGCCGAAATGCACCTCGCGCCTGCAAGTCGTGACCATCCCAGTATCGATACGCTGACCCCATCGCGTTGTGAATCCACGCCTGTTGCTCGGACGTGTAGACACCCTCATCAAGCATGCCTTGCAGTCGGTTGATGGCCTCTTGGCCACGGCCCTCCTTGCCATCCTGTACAGCTTGCGTGACAAACTGATGGAATGGCCCAAAGGCAGCCCGGCGTCGAATGCCTGAGGCATCTTCAGGGTCGAGTTCTGCCAAACGATCAAGCAAGTGGGCTGGCCGCTGTAAATCTTGCGCAAGCATGGCACGGAGCGCGGAAAGTTCTGCGGCATCATCACCAGCGGCTGCCGCTGCATCGACCTCACGCTCGAGCTGCAGCCGTTGCTGCGACTGGACCACTAACGTCCGCAGGGCGGCCTTTGCCTCTGCCACAGCAATTGGGAGCGTTGCCCCGCTTCGCACCCCCAGCCGAGTCCCATCGGGAGCAAAGGCCAGCAGCGAAGGGAAATTGCGTACTTGGTTGGCATCAAAACCCTTCAGCTCAGCGGCATGGGCCTCAAGCGGCGTCTCGCAAATATCCAGTGCTACGAAGACGACGTTGTTCAAATCCGCAGCGGTGTCCCAGACGACTCGTTTGAATCGCTCGCCACGAACACACCAGTCACTGCCATGGGCCAACACGATGAGTGGTTGCTCGGCCAACGTTGCCACTTGAAGCCCCTCACCATACGAACTCACTCGTTGTGGTGAACAGAGCACGGCAACGATGGCAAGTGTGTGCAGCATCAACTTGCTCGCTCTCCATATATCAAAATGCGGTGGTAGTGCATGCACTGCCCGTCACGTTCAAAACGCACGAACTTCGCTCGAGGATTCGTGTCACTCAAGTCAATGCGCTGCACGGTGTGTCCATTTGGCGTCGTACCCACTTGCGTCCATGCCTCACCGTCCTCGCTGACTAAAACGCGCACCCCCTTAGCTCGACTGGGATGACCATTGCGTGACTCCAGCACAACACCAGACAAGTGCCCGTACCCAGGCAACTCAACTTCAAACCAAGGCATATCGCCGTTATCCGTATGAAACCAGCCACCGTGTTCTTCGAGCACGCCCCAGTGTTTTTCAGGTGAGTCCCAACGATTCCCTGGCTTGTAGATACGAAGTGCCCCACCGCTGGACAACAAGTCGCCATCAAAGACCTTGATGTTCGAGTCGGCCAGATTTTTGCGCGGTTCATACAGCGCCGTTGCCGCTCGGCCGATGCGTTGAAAAGTGTCCAAGTCGTGTTCGTCCGCCGCAGCTGGCAACATCGTTCTTGCCATCTGCTTGAGCACAGCTTGCGGGCCGTCCCCCTCACCGCCAGCGTGCTCGAGCAATGCATCCTCAAATGCTGCTACCAGTTTTGGTGAGTGCTTAGTCTTGTTCTGAGCCCAGGCAACAAATGATGGGGCTATCGCACTATCGCTAATCAATGTCGCCAATGTGTCATTGAGAAGCGCCTGTTTCCTTGCGGGTGTCTTTGACTCTTTCCACGCCCAGTTAAAGGCACCTTCGATGTTCCACCGAACCGGTCCCCACCCATCGAGCCCTGCCAGGTAGGCCTTGAAGGCTCGGTGATACCTCGTTGGGCCTGCCTTCGCCAGCAGCCCTGGATACACATGCGTCTGCAGCAGATGCCAAGTCGGCTCGGGGTGCTCCGGTAGCAGAGCCGCTTGCAGATCGTTCCTGAATCGCTCCCACCAGATTCGCGATACCTCATTGCGGCTGCCAAATTGTGCGTAGTCCCTCCAAAGCGATTCATCAAGTGGGTTGGTACGGCAGGCTGATCGCCAGGCAGCGTCAGCGCTTTGTATGTCGCCTTGGTCCTCAAGCCATAGCGCCTTGCGGTGTGCATCCCGGGCGATACGAACCTTTTTCTGATTAACCCTCGCTCGCTGTGAGAGTTCCAGAGACGGCCATGTGCTTCGTGTCACGTTGGTATGCAGGCCACGCTTCCAGCTCAACGAATAGGCTGGCTGCCAAGTATGAGGAGTTGCCTGTACGGCGTAAGCACAGTGACCTGGCTCCCCCATGGTCATTGCTGGAATACCCGATGCAATTGCCGCAGCTGCACCCACGTGCGACAGTGCCCCGCAGACACCGCCAACCTCGATAGCCATCTCAGCGTCATTGTCCCATGCGCCGCGAAAGGGCTTGTAGTACATAGGGCCTTGGACGCTGTCCCCGAAGGCATTATGCCCGCGGTAGGGCGCGTACCAAGCAGCACCTGTATACCGCTGACGGGGAATTTGAATGTGATCTCGCAGGTGCTCCAGAGCGTCAACTGTTGTCATGTTGGGCCACTGCAAACCGCTCGCGAGAAAGCGTCGCTCAAACGTCGTCAGATCACCGTAGCCAATATTGAGTACGCCCTGATTCCACGAGTCACGAAACCACTCATACCGCTCGGTCATAACTTGGGCGTCAGCGCTGTCACCCTGCATGCCTAGGCTTAGGCCACAGGCTGTCGCCATAGACCGATGCACTTCTGTTGATGCAAGCGATGGATCTGTTTGCCACAATGAAGCAAGAAACGGCACCACCGTGTGGCCGTTGTGCACGGGACCACTATCGAGTAACTGATGCATCCAATCGTCGTTGTGCTCGATCGCATAGAGAAAGGCTGCGCCGTCCTCAGTGCTACGAAGTTCGGCAATCGTCTCTACGCCAGCGGTCTTGTGCAATTGCCACACGAGCAAGTCATGAAAGTTGGGCACAGGTTGTGCGCCGGAAATGCCTTGCAGAAGACACGCGACATAGATTCCACTCAGAGTCATGTCGCCAATCCTACTCGTCACCCGACCAATCGCTGCTGCAATGCCTCTAACAATCGTTCAAAGACAGTCTCTTCGTCGACGGTTGCGTCAATAAGCAGCATGTCATGTGGTCGTTGCTCAGCGAGGAGGTGGTAGCCCTCTCGAACTCGTCGGTGAAACGCCGCACCTTTTTGTTCCATTCGATCAAGCAATGGGCTCAGCCGGCCTGCCGCCGTTTGCTCGTCCACGTCAAAGATGATTGACAGATCGGGCCAACGGCCCCCCGTTGCAACTTCTGCCACACGTAGAATGTCGTGCATGGCAATTCCACCAGCCGTGCCCTGATACGCACATGTCGATGCAACAAATCGGTCGGCTACCACCAGACTACCTGCCTGTAATGCGGGCTCGATGATCGACTCCACCAACTGCGCTCGTGACGCCATGTACAGCAACATCTCGGAACGAACCGTGAGATCCGTGTTTTCTGGATCCAACAGCACATCTCTAATGCGTTCTCCGACGGCTGTGCCGCCGGGCTCCCGAACCTCTATAACTGGAAGGCCTTGAGCTCGTGCCCAGACCAAAAACCGAGCCAACTGCGTCGACTTGCCCGACCCATCGGGACCCTCGAAGGCGAGAAAGCGGCCGGTCATTTGCTGCGTCCATGCGGTCATGATGTATACCTTGACACCCTGACGACCATGTCGCAAGCAGACACCCCATCTCGACCTTCGCCAGCAAGGCAGTCACCCCCGTCCATGACTCTGCTGTTGCCCCCAACAGCGGGTGATCGCCGCCGCAGCGTTCGAATTGAACACACCGCCACCCCCAGTCGACTTGAGGTGGAAGGTGGGACAGATATCTTTCCTGATTGGGACCGGGCTCGCGACGATGCGGGGGTCCTTCGAAGATGCGTGCTTTGCGGCGAGGAGCACATGTACCGCCGTAAGCTCTTGCCGCAAGTCACAGGATTGATTGTGGTACTCGCCTTTACCCTTGCCTTACTAAGCCTGCTTGGGTACTTCGGTGGTCCAGTGATTCTAAGCGTCATGGTTGTTGTACTGATCGCCGACCTTGGCATCTTGTTCTTCAGCCCTGAGTCACTGCATTGTTATGGCTGTCGTGCGGAATATCGTGATCTCACAATTGGGCAATGGCACAAACCCTGGAGTCGGGCAATGAGTCGACGGCTATCAAAGGACTCGCCGACGATCAATCCCGATTCTTCGGCCGACGCATAAAGTTCTCAAGCAGCACTAATCCTGCAAGTGAGAAACTGATTACAAACCCAACAAAGCCAACCACCTTGAGCGTGTGACCTTCCTCGCCGGCCGCTAGAACCAACACGGCTGATGCCATGATCATCGCGGCGATCAACATGCTGTAGGAGATTTGTCGAGACGCGTGATGAATCGTGTTTTCCATTGTGCCCAAACCATCTACGTCAATTGTCATTCGCACGTTGTCGTGCATGACGCGGTCAAGGATGGTGCGTAAACGATTAGGAAGCAACTCAGCAAGTTTCACCCAACTCAAGGCGTTGTTCTTGAGCCGGCGTTTGATCTCTCCGGGCGAATACTGCTTCTTGATCAACTTCTCAACATGCGGCTTTGCAAAGCCGATTAAATCAAATGCTGGATCGAGATCCTCAGCGACGCCCTCAATCGTGGTCAGCGCCTTGATCATGAGCACAATATCGCCAGGGCATTGCAGCTGGTGCTTGCGAAGGCCGTCAGTGAATGCGGACAACATTGCTGCCATGTCAATGTCTTCAAATGACTTGCTCGCAAATTGATCGAGGAACTCCTGCAGATCTCGGCGTAAAGCACGATCGTCGATATCGCAATCGTTCACGCGACCAAGTGCGAGAAACGCCTCGTACACGTGATCGATATCGTTTTCGGCGATGCCGTGAATCAAGTTGGCTAGATCTGTGACGGTTTCGCGGTCGACGCGCCCCGCCATGCCACAGTCAATGAAACACAGTCGGCCATCCGGCATGGCAAAGAGATTGCCTGGATGCGGGTCAGCATGGAAAAAGCCCTTCTCCAGTACTTGCCGAAGGACGGTATAGGCGCCCGCTCGAACCAATTCACCTCGCTTCTTCTCGCTGAGATCCGATTCACGCCAGTGCGACAAAATGACGCCTTTGATTTCTTCAAGCCCCAACACGCGCTTTCGTGTGATCTCCCAGTAGACCTTTGGGAAGTAGGCCTCTTCGCCCTCTTCCAGATTGGCCCTAAACATGTCAGTGTTGCGGCCCTCGTGCTCTAGGTCGAGCTCGTACCGCATCGCCTCTGAAAAGTTCTCGACGACTGCCACTGGATCCATGGGCAAATCATGTACATGCTTGGTCACCCACTCAGCGACCGCAGCCAAAATCTCCATGTCCATATTGACTGTCTTGTCGATGCCCGGCCGGAGGACTTTAAGCACGATGGGCTGACCGTCCTTGAGGATGGCGCGGTGTACCTGCGCCATTGACGCAGCAGCCATCGGAGTCTCTTCAATGTGCTCGAATAACTTGGACAAGTCGCCGAGGTCATGCTTCAACTGCGCCTCAATGGTCTTCCATGGCACTCGTGGAACATCGTCCTGCAATTTCTGCAACTCTTCGATGTACTCCGGCGGCAGCATGTCCGGCCGCGTGCTGAGTACCTGCCCAAGCTTGATGAATGTGGGGCCTAACTCCTCGATCGCCATGCGAAGGCGAACCGGCCGACTGAAGTGTTCCAAGTCGGAACGCTGTGTAGCGTGAAGCAGCCGGCTGCCTTTTTCCAACAACAAGTCAAGCTTGGCCTTCTCAAAGAACTCGCGGAATCCAAACCCAACAAGTATCGAGAGGATCTCCCGATAGCGCCCAGCATGGCGAATGAACTGCAACATCGACATTTGAATCAGTCCTTTGGCCGCACAATGCCGCGGCCGGGCTTGTCTTGCGGATTGATCTTCCCCGACGCGGCCTTCCGCCGACCGGGTCCAACGCGGCGCTTACCACCGGCCCGCGAACCGTGCAACGCATCGCGCATCCATCCGGGTTCCTTGTCACGTTTGCCGCCTCGTCGTTTGCCTTTGCCTTGGCGATCGTCGCCATCAGTGGCCACCGACGTATCACGTGACTTTTGCTTGGTTTTGGCGGCAGTTGTCGCCACCCCTTCAAAGCCGTCGACTTGCTCGGGCCGCACATCAATGCCCGCAGCCTTGGACATGGTCTTCCACGGCCCAAGATCTTCACCCCAGATGAAGGTCCACGCAGAACCAGAGAGTCGCGTTCCATGCGCCGCACGCCCTGCACGATGCACAAGATCTTCAGCGGTGTTAGGCAAGTCGTAGTTCACGACATGATGCACTCCCGGAATATGCAGACCGCGACTGGCCACATCGGTTGCTACGAGCACATCAAGATCGCCGTCCCCAAATGCCGCAAGCGCCCGCCGGCGTTGCGCCTGCGATCGATCTCCGTGCAATTGGCCAACGGTTATGCCATTTCGACGAAGCGCCGTAGAAACCCATCCAGTTCGCCGCCTTGTACGACAAAAGATGAGCGTTCGCTTCAGTTGGCGCTTTGCCAACAAGTGGAGCAGTAATTCCACACGGTCTTTGGGGTGCACCTTGACGACGTGGTGATCTACATGCTCGACCACAACAGTGTTGGGGTGCACTTCCAATCGAATGGCACCTTGCTGAATGTTCTGCGCCAGCGCCTCGACATCCTTGGGCATGGTGGCGGAACAGAGCACAGTTTGTTCGCGACGAGGCATGCGGGCCACAATCCAATTCAGCTGGGGCCGAAATCCCATGTCGAGTAAACGGTCGGCTTCATCAACAACCAATACGTTGGTGCCCGATGGGTCGAGCGCCTCTGCTTCAATCAACTCTCGAATTCGACCTGGGGTACCCACAAGTATGTCGATACCTGCTTCGATCGCCCGTTTCTGTGGGCCCATAGAAACTTTGCCCCATACGGCCGTAGACCGAAGAACGCTGTCTCGAATCAGATTGGCGATGACCGCCCCTATCTGCTCAGCCAACTCGCGAGTCGGGACGACTGCAATGCACCGAAGCCGTTGCGATGGTGTCATTCGAGTGCCCTTGGCGGGTTTGTCTCGTAGCAACAATTCAGCTGCAGGAGCGGCCCATGCAATGGTCTTGCCACTACCAGTAGCTGCAATTGCAAGGACATCGCGGCGCTCCAGCACGGCGGGAATGACCTGCGCCTGGACATCCCGGGGCCGTCGAACGCCCTCGCGACGAAGGTTCTCAACGAGCCGCGCATGGAGGCCAAGGGCCGCAAATTCGCCTAAAGTTGAATCTTGAAAAGTCATGCCTATCCAGAAATTGAGTTTGCCTAGGGGGCACATTGAGGGCACACTTGGGCACCTTATGTTGCAGCCTACGGGATACCGCCGACGAATGACCGCTCACCGCCACCGCGGTGGCAGGGCAATCACTGCGTCGCGACCGATGGCATCCTCCCGGCCTCAAACCATGTTGGCTGGTTTCATTTGTTTCTGCCTGACCACGTGGACCGGCCTTGTTCGCAAGGCGGGGCATACCCGGAAACACTGACCCGAACACCTTGTTCAATGAGTCACTTCCGACGCCCCGCCCGACAACGGCGGGGCGTCGTTTATGTCGCACCCTGTACGTCTACTTCACTTGTCATTCAATCAGTCCCCTCCCACCCAGCGAGAACACGTCATGGAGACCTTCGACGACACCGCAAACTCCCTCCCGCCCCCCGCAGGCCTCATGAAACAGCCCGACAGCACACCCGGTCTTGCCGCGTTGCTGCAGAGTTGGTGGCTCCGCGTCGAGGCTGCAGATGGTCACCAATCTGTGCATCGGCACGCGGCGACCATCTGTGGCCCGGGGGTTCTATTGGTCTGCACGGCGTTATCGCGCACTGCCAGTCAGGGACAGTGGATCGTCGATGGACGAATCTTCGTAGGCATGGATGCCCTTGCTCGTTGGCTGCCAACACAGTGGCCCCCGCGTCGAATAACTCTCATTGATGGTGTGGCCGAGCCAAGTGACGCTTGCGCAATCACGAAGGCCACGGAACACGGCGAATCGCCCTTCAATGTGGAATGCCGAACACTCGCTGATGTTCGCGTTGGTCGAGACGCGATGCATATTGAATCTAGAGATCCAGTAGCCATCGACATGCTGGCGGCAACCCTCGTGCAAGGGCATGTAGCCCGATGCATTGGATGCTCGCCCGATGCAGTGCCTGAACCGCAACTGGACATCATGACCCGAGCTCGCGCCAAGTGCGACCTGCTGCTTCGTCCCATCGAGACAGTTGTCATGAGCACTAGCATTGACGTAGGCCTTGGCCGAAGCACCAACAACCCTGCGCGCGAGTCGCTGGTGTTTGACCGAGTGACAAGGGCATGGCACTACGGATAGTCAAACGAACCGGCCTTTAGGCCCACAAGCTTCGATTACCAGGCGAAGTGGCTAAAGGCCTTATTGGCCTCGGCCATTCGGTGCGTTTGCTCGCGAGTGGTAACAGCCTTGCCTTCATTTTTGGCAGCGTCATAGAGTTCGCGTGCAAGTCGATCAGCAATCGGCTTGCCCTTTTCCGCCCGAGCGGCAGTAATGATCCAACGGAAGGCCAGACTCTGGCGACGACGTTGGGTCACAGGCATAGGCACCTGGTAATTCGCACCGCCAACGCGCTTGGATCGAACTTCGACATTCGGCTTCACGTTCTCAATGGCTTGGCGGAAAGCATCAATTGCCTTTTCCGGAGCGCCCTCTGCCTTGTCTTTGTCGAGGCGAGCCTGGATCTTGTCCAATGCGTCATAAATGACACGCTGCGCCGTGGACTTCTTACCGTCGAGCATGACGCAATTGATGAACTTTGCCAGGACCTTGTCGCCGTGGCGAGGATCGGGGCGGAGTTGCTTTTCTGAGTTCGTAATACGACCAGCCATAGTTGGCTTCCTTTCGGCTCATCTTGCCTGACCAGTACTGAGACCTGTCTGGCAAACCTGTTCACCGCCCACATTGGTCGTCGGGCGATTACTTGCCTGCATGAATTGTGCGAAGCACGTCGCTTCGCAGTGATAGATCTACTTCTTCTTCTTCTTGCCGCGCTTCACGCCGTACTTGGAACGGCCCTTCTTTCGGCCATCAACACCAAGTGTGTCAAGCGAGCCTCGCACGACGTGATACCGAACACCGGGAAGGTCGCGGACTCGGCCACCACGCACGAGCACAATCGAGTGCTCCTGAAGGTTGTGCCCTTCGCCACCGATGTAGGCAGTTATTTCCTTGCCATTGCTCAAACGGACACGCGCCACCTTCCGCAAAGCCGAGTTAGGCTTCTTGGGAGTCACTGTTCGCACCTGCAAGCACACTCCACGCTTCTGCGGGCACGCGTCAAGGTCACGGACCTTGGACTTCACGGCCGGGGTCTTGCGTGGCTTGCGGACGAGCTGGTTGATCGTTGGCATCTGAATCCTCTGTCGTCGCCCCAAGTGGCGAGCCGAGAAGTGTAGCAAAAGCAGCCCAAAACACCAATTGTCAGCCCCTTGGATTGGCCTTGAGCTCCACATCAGGTCTCCAATGCAGCAGTTGCCTTCTCCCGATGAAATGGGCCTTTGCTCACAGCCTTCTAGTGGCTATTTGAACTGGGGGCACTCTGTGGATAACTTCAAAAGGGTCCGGATAAGTCGCCCTCTGTGTACTGCTAGGGCACAAATGCGGCATCAGCCCGGTGGGCATAAACTAGTCACCTCAGGAACTTGATTTCTGGCCTTTGAGAGCCACTTGAGCCACATGCCCAACACCATGCTGGAAATGCACTTCGATGGCGCTTGCCTAGGTAATCCCGGGCCAGGTGGCTGGGCCTGCATCGTTCGAACGCACGATACGGAGAGCCTCCTCACCGGCGCAGATCCAGCGACGACAAACAACCGCATGGAACTCTCAGCGGCACTTGCGGGGCTATCAAGCGCACCTGACGGAGCGCATGTCGCATTGCATGGTGACTCGCAATATGTCCTCAAGGGCATCGATGAGTGGATTGATGGGTGGAAACGACGTGGCTGGAAACGTGCGGGCAATAAACGCGTTGAGAACGAAGATCTATGGCGCGACATCGATACGCAGCGCGGGCGCTTGCGCATTACAACGCATTGGGTACGCGGCCACGATGGACATGTTGAAAACGAACGATGTGATGCTGCAGCAAAGGCTGCCGCAGAGGAGGTCGCCGGCAAAGGCGACGCATGACCTTGCAAGTTCATCGCGTAGAAGTTCGCCCTCACCCAGATGCAGGCGATCCACAAGGTCGCACTGTCATGGCAACGGCGAAGGCTGCTGATCTTGCGGATGCACTGAATCGCGTTGATACCGCTTCGGTGTATTTGCTTGAAGGTGACCTGACCGATGCCGACGTGAAACAACTTGCAGAAGAGTTGCTCGGGGATCCCGTTGCCGATGTAGTCACTATTGGCGCCAGCTCGCCTACTGCCCAGTCCTTGATAGAAGTACACCCGCAAGTTGGAGTCATGGATCCAGGGGCCAATGCAGTGGAAGCGGCAATTACTGCATTGCTTGATAAAACGGTTTCGGTGCGCACCGGCCGGCGATACGACTTGCACGGCATTGATGCCAACGCGGCCGCTGCCCTAGCGCGACACTGTCTCTCGAACCCATTGATTCATGAGATTCACACCTCACCCCACTGCCCAAGTGCATTCGACCACGGCCATGAGCACTCGGTGCAAGTGCGTACAGTGCAACTTTCAGGTTTGGACGACATCGCCTTAGCCAAACTATCTCGCGATGCTCATCTGTTTCTGAGCCTTGATGAAATGCAATCGCTGCAGGAGCACTATGCCGCTGCTGGTCGAGAACCACGAGAAATTGAGCTTGAAACACTCGCCCAGACTTGGTCTGAGCACTGTGTTCACAAGACGCTCAAGGCCACCATTGACTACTACGGCGACCTTCCCTGCGCCATTCCCAATACCAGCACCACCGACACTGGCGCGATTCACATCGACAATCTGCTTAAACGAACTGTGGCAGCTGCAACCCACACACTGATGGCCGAGGACCTTGGCGACTGGTGCCTGAGTGTCTTTGTGGACAATGCTGGAATCGTTGCATTTGATGACAACACCGCCGTGTGCTTCAAAGTTGAGACGCACAACCACCCCTCAGCCCTTGAGCCCTACGGCGGTGCTGCCACCGGAATCGGCGGTTGTATTCGTGATGTACTTGGAACTGGCCTTGCGGCCGAACCCATTGCCGCAACCGACGTGTTCTGTGTCGCCCCACTTGGCATTGCAGATGTTCCCACCGGCTGCCTGCACCCGCGACGCATCCTGAATCAAGTTGTTGGCGGTGTACGTGACTATGGAAACCGCATGGGCATTCCAACGCTCAATGGGGGCGTCTGGTTCGATGCCGGCCACGTAGGCAATCCACTTGTGTTCTGCGGGTGTGTCGGTGTCATGCCAAGAGATCGAACGCATGGTGATCCGAGTCCCGGCGACCGCATCATTGCCATGGGTGGCCGAACTGGACGCGATGGTATTCATGGCGCGACGTTCAGCAGCGCCGAACTCACCGACACGCATGCAGATGAATTCAGCCACGCGGTACAAATTGGCAACGCGATCACAGAGAAGAAGGTGCTCGACGCCATTCTCGAAATGCGAGATCACAAATCCGGTTGCCTGTTCAGCGCAATTACAGATTGTGGCGCGGGTGGGTTCTCCAGTGCGGTTGGCGAGATGGGCGAACATCTTGGTGCCACTGTGCAACTCGAGCGAGCCCCGTTGAAATACATCGGCTTGACCCCTGTGGAAATTTGGATCTCCGAAGCACAAGAACGAATGGTCATGTCGGTGCCAAAAGATCGCATCGACACGATTGCCTCTATCTGCGCGGATCATGAAGTTGAGTGGTGCGACTTAGGCGAGTTTGGCACTTCCGATGCTGAACTTATCCTGAACTACGGTGAAACCGAAGTGGGCCGGCTATCGATGGATTTCATGCACAACGGCTTGCCGGATCGCGTGCGAGAAGCTCGCTGGACATCCCCGACAATCGAACAACCAACCGCGACGATTGAGCCCGATATTGGCAATACGCTCACAGCGTTGTTGGCCCACCCGAACATCGCCGCCAAGAGTGACATCATTCGCCAATATGACCACGAAGTGCAGGGGCGAACGGTCCTCAAGCCCCATGCGGGCAAGCACCAAGGCCCCGCCGACGCCGCGGTGATCACCCCAGTTCGTGGATCAAGCCGCGGGCTATCGATTGCCAATGGGCTCGCGACAGGCATGTGCAGTGATCCGTACCACATGGTCACTGCCGCAATCGACGAGTGTGTGCGGAACCTAGTGTGCGTCGGCACGAATCCGAAACGAATCGCGATACTTGACAACTACTGCTGGCCCGGCTGCGATGACCCCGAACAACTTGGAGCACTGGTAAGAGCCAGCGCTGCATGCCACGACGCGGGCATTGCATATCGAACACCATTCATCTCGGGCAAGGACTCGCTGAACAATCAATTCACAACCGACACAGGCGAAACCATTCGCATTCCAGCCACTTTGCTCATCAGCGGCTTTGGCATTGTCAACAACATCAACAACTGCATCACCATGGACGCAAAGAATGCTGGACACGTCTTGGTCTGTGTAGGCGAAACAACTGACGCAGTGGGTGGATCGCACCTCTTGAATGTTGCCCCACAAGCACCCGGCAGCCGCGAACTTCCAAGAACTGATCTCGCTGACGGCCCACGCACCGCGCAGGTGGTTGCAGCGGTCATCGCCGAAGGTGGCGTGTACGCGGCGCACGATGCCAGTGAAGGCGGCGTACTCTTGGCTGCTGCCGAGATGGCATTTGCCGGAGGTGTTGGACTCTCCCTCGATATGACTGAGATCAAAGGCGATATCTGCTCTACAGCAGTGGCATGTTTCGCCGAAACGCCGAGCCGATATCTGCTTGAAGTGTGCCCAAACAGTCTCGATTCCTTGACAGCATTGCTTGGCGACACACCGCACCGCATCATTGGCACTTTCGATGACACCAACCGCGTCCATGGTGACGATGTTGACGTCACACTGGCCGACTTGCACTGTGCCTGGGCCAATGGGTTAGGGCTCTGATGTCGCACCCGCCTACTATGAACTGCATGGCACGACCCAAGGCACTGGTGCTCACCGCCCCGGGCATTAACTGCGACGGTGAGCTCTGCGAAGCGTTCGATCTTGCAGGCGCCGAACCCATGCCGGTACACCTCAACCGACTTGCACGAAACCAACACTGGCTTGCTGAGGCGAATCTGATTGGACTACCTGGTGGCTTTAGCTATGGCGATGCCATCGCCGCTGGTCGAATCTGCGCAGCACTCATCCGCACAAGCATTCTTGATGGGCTTCACGATGCCGTTGCACGCGGCGTGCCCATGATTGCACCGTGCAACGGATTTCAAATTGCGGTCCAAACAGGTTTGCTCCCCAATCTTGATAGTCAATCTGCGCGTGTTGCGTTGCTCCATAACGATGGCGGTCGTTTTGTCGACCGCTGGGTGCGCATGCAATACCCCACGTCGCATTGCGTCTGGACGCAAGGCCTCGATGCGCCAGCTGGCGCAGACATGCTGCCCATCGCTCATGGTGAAGGCCGCTTCATGTGCGACTCCAATGCCACAATGGCTGCACTGGAGTCGGCCGGTCAAGTTGCTGTTCGGTACGCCCCCGATGATGATCCAAATGGCTCGCAAGGTCATGTTGCAGGGATCTGTGATCACACTGGCATGGTGCTCGGCTTGATGCCACACCCTGAGCGATATCTTCACTGGACACAACATCCCACGTGGACCGCACTTTCCAACACCGTGCGTGATACCGAGCCCCCAGGCAGAGCAATGTTCCGAAATGCTGTCTCGCACGTCACTGCGGCAACCTGTTCGACCTAAGGTAGATCACCGAGGCAAAGCCTGATGCCGCCAATCGATCCGTTCACACTTGAGCAAATGACCGGTGCGCCGGGCGATGTGCACGCTGGAGGGCCACGTTCTTGCCCCAAGTGTGGCTACGACATGCGCGGCACGCCCATGTCACGGCCATGCCCAGAGTGTGGGTGGTTTCCACAAGGCAGTCATATTGGAGAAGCCTTGGAGCAGCCCGAAGGAACTCCATGCGTCAAGTGCGGAGAACCTATCGTTGGCATGGTGCTCGGCGCCATGTGCCCCAAGTGTGCAGTGGGCCAAGATCGACGCGTGACAGACAGAGATATCTGCGGTGCATGTGGGTACAACTTGAAAGGGCTTGGTGCCTCCCCGACGTGCCCGGAGTGTGGAGAAGGACGCCACACAGGAACCGGCCAACAAGGTGGGGGCAGTTCGAGTTCGCCATCTCGCCGCCAAGTGCAGTTGCCACAGTTCACAACCGCGATACAAACCTCACGTATCTGGCAACTCGGGCTGGCGTTGCTTGTGGCAGTCAGTGGCCTCTGGGCCGTACTGTGTGTCTCTCGAACGATCGGCTTCATTGACCACGACGAGTGGTCGTACGTCCTACAAGGCTCTGCAATTGGATTGGCGATTGCTTGCGTGCTCGCCACTCCTGGACGTGCCGATGGGCCCGCTCGAAACTGGCTACTTCCGATTCGATGGCTTGCACGACTCATGATTCTTGGCCTGTTGCTAGGCGCAAAGCCATGGAACTCTCCATGGGCCGAAGCGGCGTTTGCCTTTATCGGCCTTGTTGGCTTGACAATGTTCCTGTGGATCTTGGCGATGTATGCGAGGACCAATGAATCCCAGCGAGTGTCCAGACGATTCGAGTTGGGTTGGATCTTTGCCATCCCATGCGGTGTGGTGTCATATCTGCTGCCTTTCCCCGGAAAGGTCGCCAACTTGCCTCAGGATGTTGGCGGGTACATCGTGGTATTTATCATGCTGCTGATGCTGATTCCGACGTTCGTGCTGTGTTGGTACATCTTCCGGCCGTCATTGACGCTGCTTCATGAGAGCATTTGGGCAAGCCAAAACGCGCGACATCAGCAACACGTGGATCGCTCCCGCCAGGTCCAAAGCGCATGCCGATCATGTGGGTACCCGCTGAGGGGGCTAGATCGCACATCGCTGTGCCCCGAGTGCGGCTCCAAACCATAGACAAGGGCGATGTTCACCTACAATGCCGCTCATGAGTGAAACAAAGACTCTTCGGTGTGGTGTGGTTGGTGTGGGTCGAATGGGCCGTCATCACGCACGAGTGTATGCGCAGATGGACGGTGTTGAACTTGTTGGTGTCGTAGACGCCGATGAGACTCGACGCAATGACATCACTGAAATCTGGGGTGGCACACCATTTGAAACCGTCGATGCATTGATCGACCACGGCGTCGATGCTGTCACGATTGCAACACCCACCACGCATCATCGTGCAGCAGCAGAGCAGTTGCTCGCTGCAGGCGTGGCGTGCCTGATTGAAAAGCCACTCGCCGCAACCGAGGTGGACGCGACCGCTATTGCCCAAGCAGCCCAAGCAGCCGACGTGGCGCTGCAGGTTGGGCATGTAGTCCGATACGACCCCGTGATGCAGGCAATTGCCAAGCTCGGCCCGCTGCACCCAAGACACTTGGAGTTGCATCGCATCTCGCCGATGACCTTCCGCAGCACTGACGTTGGTGTGGTGCTCGACATGATGATTCACGACCTCGACTTGTTAACCATGCTCATCGGTCGTGAACCAACAGACGTGCAGGCCAGCGCTGTCGGCGTGCTTGGTGAAGCGGAAGATGTATGCAATGCACGGCTCGTATATGACGGTACCGATGGCGAACATGCATGTGTTGCAAATGTCACCGCATCCCGATTGGCAATGAAAACAGAGCGCACCTTGCGCATTATTTCAGAGGACATCTACATCTCAGCTGACTTTGGTGAGCGGCAAGCGAAGGTCATTCGCAAGAACGCCAACAGTTCAAGTATCGCTGAGCTGCGTGAACGGCTCGCTGCGGGCGAAGACTTGTCCGACATCAACTATCTGGATCTCGTTGAATTCGAAGAACTCGAGATCCCCGACGTCGAGCCGCTTCAGGCACAAGCCTCAGCCTTTATCAATGCTGTGCGAACGGGGGAAACGCCGCCGGTAGATGCCGATGCGGGGTCAGCGGCGGTTCGCACAGCTGAGCGTATTGTCGAAGCGGCACGTGGCAGTCAATTAAGTTTGGCGTAGGACGAGCATTGAGAGTCAGCGGTGATTTCTGACACCCGCCCCCTGAGCTCATTTAATGACTAAGCAACGTGACATCCACGATCATTGGTTCAACCAAGCGAAGCGTGATGGCTATCGCTCTCGCGCTGCATACAAGTTGAAGCAGATCGATGATCGCCGGCACGTGCTGCGCAAAGGCGATGCGGTGCTGGACCTCGGGTGTATGCCTGGTTCTTGGCTGCAAGTTGCGGCTGAACAAGTAGGTGCCAAAGGAGAAGTTTGGGGCATTGATCTTAAAGCAACCACCCCACATGACCTACCTGCAACAGTGCATGTGCTCTGTGGTGACGCTGCCCACTTGATTGAGGCAGGCTTGCCCTCGGACAAGCGATTCAACGCCATTGTCTCAGACATGATGCCCAACACGACTGGCTCACGGGAAACAGATCACTTCCGAAGTGTTGGTGTGTGTGAACTCGCTTTGTGGTTGGCACCTCGGTGGCTCAAGCCCGGTGGCAATCTGGTCATGAAATTGCTCGAGGGTTCTGAGATGCCCCGCTTACTCAAAGACGCGAAGGCCCTCTTCACAAAGGTCAAGCCTTTCAAGCCAGAAGCATCTCGATCCGAATCCACGGAGATTTTCATTGTGTCGCACGGCTTCGTGGGCACCGCGATTGACCCACGCACCGACCCGGCCCCAGCTGCCGGCCCGCCCGAGCCGCCTGAGGGCTGGTAGAGCACATCCCAAATCGCTTTCTCCACCGCTTGGAATCCGCCTACTCCCAACTTTCCACTGCACTACCATGCGCCCGCCTCGGGGCGCACTGCACTGTCGCAGGGCTGAGACGAACCCGCAGCACCTGATCCGGTTCATACCGGCGGAGGGAAGGCGCGGCTAGATCAGTGTCCCAAGACGGTGCTGATCAACGAACTGGCCCGCCACGCTTCCTTCGTCACCAAAGGCGGAAAGCGTCCTCAATGATCAAGCCACAGCACTCACCTCAAACGCCAAGCGACCGTACGTTCGACTTTGACATCACCCATGCGAGCAATGCGGACTTCACAGCCGCCCTGCCAACTCATGGCGCAGCGAATCCATCGACAGATGCCCAAGGCACAACGCCAGGTTCATTTGCCATGGCCTCCGACATTGGCGGCCCGCGCATGTACACCAGCCCCGACACGCCAGGCATGCCCCAGCCAAGCCCACTGACCGCATGGGACTTCTTGCCCGAAGATTGGATCATTGAAGCGTGCCGCCAGGACGAGGGGTGCCTTGGCCACAACAAGGGCACTGCACCCATTCGCGCAGTTGCGCCAGAGGGCTTCACACCGGTCACCCAACTTGAACATGCCCGACTTGGCGCCATTACCTCGGCTATGCGACGCGTCGCTGAACGTGAAGGACACTTAACGGCTGAACAGGTGCGCGACGAAATTGCCGCAGGTCGCTTGATCATTCCAGCCAATATCAATCACCTTGCAGGCTCCCTCGACCCGATGGCCATCGGCCGAGCCAGCTTGACGAAGGTCAATGCCAATATGGGTGCCTCGCCCGTAAGCAGTGGAACCGACGAAGAAGTTGAAAAGTTGCAGTGGGCCAAACGATGGGGCGCTGACACCGTGATGGATCTGTCCACCGGTGGTGATCTTGACGCATGCCGCGACGCAATTATCACAGCAAGCACGCTGCCTATCGGCACGGTTCCGATTTACTCAATGATCATCGATCGTAAACTCGAAGACCTTGATCGAAGTTGGATTCTGGAGTGCATAGAACACCAAGCGAAACAAGGTGTTGACTACATGACTGTGCATGCTGGGCTGAAGCGGGCGCACATTCCGCTGATTCGCGACCGACTCATCGGCGTGGTATCACGCGGTGGATCGCTGCTTGCCAAGTGGATGTTGCACCACGATGCGGAGAATCCAACCTACGAATGCTGGGACGATATCTGCCGCATTCTGCGTCGATACGACGTGAGCTTCAGCATTGGAGACGGCCTTCGGCCAGGCGGTCTCGCCGACGCAACTGACCAAGCGCAACTCGGTGAATTGGAAGTTATTGGCGAACTCACCGAGCGTGCATGGCGATTCGGTGTCCAGGTCATGGTTGAAGGACCGGGCCACGTTCCCCTCGACCAAATTGAATTCAACATGAAGTTGCAACGTCGACGTTGCCATGGTGCGCCCTTCTACGTACTTGGTCCGTTGGTCACCGACATCTTCCCAGGCTATGACCACATCACAAGTTGCATCGGTGCAACGAATGCGGCTTGGCACGGTGCTGCGATGCTGTGTTATGTAACGCCAAAGGAACACCTTGGCCTCCCGAAGAAGGATGACGTCAAGCAAGGCTGCATTGCCTACAAAATTGCCGCCCATGCCGCCGACATTGCACTTGGCATTCCCGGATCACGCGACCATGACGACGAACTCACGAAGGCTCGTGCGGCGCTCAATTGGCAAAAGCACTTCGACCTTGCGTTTGACACAGACACAGCCCGAGCATTGCACGACGAAGACCTCGACGTTGATACCGACTTCTGCGCCATGTGCGGCCATGACTGGTGTTCGGTTCGAATCTCCAAGGAGATTCAAGAATTCGCATCAGGCAAAGATGCAGACTATGTCTGGGACAAACCAAAAATCACCGACGCCCTAACCGATGAGCAACGAGTCATTCTGGAGCAGCGTGGCGCACTTGATCCCGCTGAGATTCATCGGCTGGCAACGAAAGCTCGCAGTGGCATGGTTGAATCAAACACATCTACCTCAGGCAAAGCGGCCTGTCACAGCGACTCCACAAGCAGCGATGAAGCAAAGCAGATGCAAGCAGCACAAGGTGTTGCCGTAGTCCAGTTGAACACCGATGAAGTAAATCGCCTTCCAAAACATGACCCCATCATCTGAGCAGACAGATTTGGGACGACCTCGCCACTGGTGGGGGCCGGTGCTGTTTCCCGACCGCTACTTGTGGCTGGTGTTCTTGTCGGCGCTCGATGTCATGTTGACGCGGGTCATCTTGTTTCTGGGCGGAAGTGAAGTTAACCCCGTCGCTGATGCCATCATTGCAAACTGGGGCATGCCCGGCCTGTCGGTGTTCAAGTTCTTGATCATCGCATTCGTCATTGTCGCCTGCGAGTACATTGGCCGTCTGTCACGCCAACAAGGACGACGGCTCGCAATCATTGGTGTGTGTATCGCTGCATTTCCAGTGCTTTGGTCGTCTGGGTTGCTCTTGAGCATGGCGATGGACGGTGGCGCGAGTGAGATGCTTATCCCAAAGGACTTGTTTCGAGTTGTGACCTCAGCCCGTTAATGCTCTGGGTGACCCGCTCGCCCCACCAACTCTTGAGACACCCAAACGGTGTCCCCCTACAACTTCACCGCTACCATCAGCGCCATGGCAGACCGCACACGCATCGTCATTCTTGGTGGAGGCTTTGGAGGCGCATACCTCGCCAAAGAGCTCACAAAGCGACTGGGCTCTACTGAAGCTGAAGTCGTCATCATTGACCGCAACAACTACTTTGTGTTCTACCCACTGTTGGTTGAGGCGGGGTGTGGCTCAATTGAGCCTCGGCATTGCACTGTGCCTATTCGCGAATTCGCGCCAAAGGCCGAGTTGCTCATGGCTGAAATCACTGGCCTTGATGTGCCAGGCAAGCGTGTGAGAATTCAGCACTGCGGCGCGGATGACACGCACTGGGTGTCATACGACCACCTCATCGTGGCTCTTGGCAGCGTGACGCGTATCTTGCCCGATCACATCTGCTCAGGCGTCAAAGAGCATGCCTTCTTCATGAAAACCATGAGCGATGCCATCGTGTTGCGCGATCGCGCGATCGAAGCACTCGAGCTCGCCAACGCAACCGATGACCCTGCCCAGAAGAAGCGGCTCCTGCACTTTGTCATCGTCGGCGGAAACGTCACAGGCATCGAGGTGGTGGGTGAGCTGGAGACATTCGTACGCGAAGCGTGCAGTTTGTACCACCATGTTTCGGAATCGGATTGCTCATTCACGGTGTACGAGTTGGCGCCGGAAATTCTTGGCATCGTTCCAGAGCACCTACGCAACTGGGCCGCCCACGCATTGGAGAAACGCGGGATCAGTTTGAAGACTGGCATCTCGGTCAAAGAAGTGCATAGGGATCGCGTGGTACAGAGCAATGACGAAGTCGTACCGTGCAGCACCGTCATCTGGACCGCCGGCATTGCTCCAAACCCACTGCTCACAGAGATGGACGGCCTCACGCTGAACAAGTTCGGTGGCCTCGATTGCAACAGCGATTACAGCGTTGTCGACTGTGACAATGTGTGGGGCATGGGCGACAACGCCGCCGTACCAGGACCCAACGGTAAACCCATGCCTCCGCTGGCACAGATCGCTATTCGCCAGGCTCCGCAAGTTGCCCACAACATCATTGCAACCATGCGCGGCGGTGCAACCAAGCCCGGTCACGTCAATGTGCAGGGCATTCTTGTGCCACTGGGTCGACACAAGGGCATCGCGTCAATCAAGGGGCTCAAGATTCACGGCGTCATCGCGTGGATGATGTGGCGTGGCATCTACCTGATGAAGACGCCGAGATTCGGCCGAAAGGTCCGCGTCGCACTCGATTGGATCATTGACTTGTTCTGCCGCCGTGATTTTGTGCAGTTGGGCCTTCTGCCCAAGTCACATCGCGAACTCAGCCACACGCATGTGGAAGCTGAGCACGGCAACGACGATCACTGAGGAACAAGATCATCCACTTGCTGGCCCGTCGAACCGCTCATTGTCATAGGCATGTTCAAGTTCATTAAGCCATTGCTTAGTGACGTGCGCCGCATGTGTGCCGCGATTGAGCAACTGCTCGAGCATTGTGTCTAGGGGCTCCCCTTCGGCCAACAACTGATGCACAATGCCGTACTTGTGCAGCAATTTAGCGCCATACAACCGTCCATCCGTCACCATCCGTCGCGCAAAGCCACCCGCTGCGGGTAGCAAGATTGGCAAAGTGACCGCCGGCGAAATGCCCAGTTGGTGCACGGGGTAACCAAGTCTCGCTGTGGCGGATGCCGCAACAACATCACACGACAAGGCCAAAGCGCAGCCGCCGGCAACTGCGGCACCTTGCACATGCACGAGCGTGGTTGCCGGGCACCGACGAAGCGATCGAATTGTCTTTGAGAGCGTGCTAATGAGTTCCTGCAAATAGCCCTCACGTTCTCGAACGAGATCCATGTCGAAGCCACTGCAAAACACAGGGCCAGTACCTCGAAGCAACAACACCGATGCATCTGAGGCATCTTGTGCAGCGTTTGTAATCGCTTGTAGAACCTCAACCGTAAGCGCATTTCGACGATCTGGGTTGCACAGTTCAACCGTAACCAATGCGCCATCTCGTGCGATGTTGGGCATGTTGGTCATGCAAGCACCAACAGCCAGATTGCCATCCATACGGCCGCGAGCAACATTGCAATGCATGTGTAACCAACAATGTCTCGTGCTCGAACGCCGGTAATGGCTAATAGCGGCAGCGCCCAGAATGGCTGCAACATATTTGTCAGTTCATCGCCATATGCCACCGACATCAGCATCGATCCTGGTGCCACTGACGCGTCGATCCCTGCTTGGAGGGCAATTGGACCTTGCACCGCCCACTGTCCCCCGCCGCTTGGCACAAGCATATTGACGACCCCAGCGGAGACCATTGTCGCAAGTGGCAGTGTTTCAGGCGACGCCACGTCGACGAGCGCATTTGTCAGCGATGCCGCAATACCCGATGCGATGAGTAGCCCCATAATGCCAGCGTACAGTGGGAATTGAACAATAATGCCCGCGCACCCCGCGGCTGCCTGGCCTGCCGCACGTGTGAAGTGCGCAGGTGAACGGTGCAATACAAGTCCGAGCCCGAGCAAGAGCATGATCACTTGATTCAAACCAAGCTGCCCGAGACCCGAGTCACCAATCAGCACGATTGCAGCGCCGAGCATGAGCATGCCAAGGCATCCACTGGCAAGCCAACCATTATTCAGCCGATCTACTAGCGTGTGTTGATTGACAATCGCTTTTGTTTCAACTGCTGATCCATCATCCGTGGATTGTTCCGGCAAAAATGTTGATACATCAGCAAGTGGCGTAGTGCCACGTGGTGTAAGCACAAGAAACAGCAGTGGAAGCAAGATCAACAGGCCTCCACTAATGACGATGTTCAGCGGCGAGAAAATTGTTTGCGAAAGTGGCAACGCACCAATGCGCTCAATGAGTTCGGGGGAGTTGGGCAGCGCCTTGGCAGCGCCATCGAGCGAGGTCATCGCCAGTGGTGCGCTGCCTGAAAATCCGCCATGCCACACAAGCAAGCCCATATACCCCGCTGCGGCAAGTAGCGGGTAGTGCGCGGCGATGTGACGGCGATGGAGGGATCGCCCCGTTTCGCGAGCGAGCAATGCCCCTGCCACTAGGGCTAGTCCCCAATTCAAGAGTCCAAGGGATGTCGCGACCGCTGCAACCATGACAGCCCCGCCTGCGGCGGTGTGTGGCAGGTCCGCCAGTCGTCGCAAGCCCGTACGAACCAGCCGTGTCTCAGCAAGCACATGCCCACCAAGCAGAATCAGTGACATTTGCATGGCAAAGGCCAGCAACCCCCACATACCCTTGCCCGACCCCCAAGCAAGCATCATGCCCTCAAGTCGGCTGTGGTCCTCGGGCAAAGTGCCCCACAACAGCACCGCGATCATGGTGCCAATCGTCAACAGAATGGCAATGACGAAAGGGTCGGGCACGATGCGACAAAAGACCTTCGCGATGAGAGAGCCAAGTCGGTCCATGGCGGGCAGTCTAAACTGCAACCGTGGACCGCTACCACCGCCAAACGTTGCTTCCCTCGATTGGGCCCAAAGGCCAGCAGGCTATCGGCGCATCCCGTGTCCTGATCGTCGGCGTGGGTGCCCTTGGCTGCGGTGTTGCGGATCTGCTCGCACGCGCGGGCGTGGGCACCATTCGCCTCGTCGACCGGGACATTGTCGATCACACCAACTTGCAGCGGCAGGTGCTGTACTGCCAAGAAGATGCTAATGAGCATCGTGCCAAGGCCGTTGCCGCTGCCCAGCGTCTTCGTAACGTCAATCCAGACATTACGATCGAACCGCACGTCGCCGATGTCACCGCTGCCAATATCAGTTCACTCGCCGAAAGCTGCGATGTACTCATTGACGGCCTCGACAATCTGGACACTCGCTACCTGGTAAATGACCTCGCCGTGCGTGATGGAAAGCCTTATGTATACGGTGGCGCAGTTGGCACTGAAGGAATGGTCATGCCAATACTCCCCGTTCGGTGCGAGGGCCCCGTGCAATGGGACATGCCAACGGGCTGCCTTCGATGCGTCTTCCCTGAACCGCCCCCACCAGGAACACTGCCCACCTGCGACACGGCCGGTGTTCTTGGCCCAAGTGTGTCAGTTGTCAGTGCGCATCAAGCGGCGATTGTGATGTCACTGCTCATTGGTCGAACCGGCACCGAACTTGATCGAACCATGCACGCTATTGATCCGTGGGCAGGCGAATCTCGTCGTATCGCACTGCCAGATCCGCGCCCCGATTGCCCCTGTTGTGGCGCAGGTGTGTACGAATGGCTCGAAGGTGGCCGAGGCAAGACTGCCGCGGTGTTATGTGGACGACATGCGGTGCAGATTCACCCTCATAATGCCGCCGCAATACACCTCCCAACGCTCGCGGTGCGGCTGGTTGACCACGGTGACGTGCGCCATGATGATCATGTGCTTCGGTGCACCTTGCCAGACGATGTCACTCTGACCGTTTTTACTGACGGTCGAGCCATGATTTCCACCAACGACCTAGCAGTTGCAAGAAGGCTGTACGACACCCACATCGGTAGTTAATGCCCACGGATACGCCTGCACCATGAACGACGTCATTGATGTAATGCTTGCCCACCGCTCTATTCGCACATACACGGATGAAGTTGTGCCCGATGTGGACATCAAAGCAGCTGTTGCTGCGGGCCAAAAAGCATCAACAAGCAGCAATATTCAAACATACTCACTTGTGCACGTCACCGATTCAGCAAAGCGCGAGGCCTTCATCGAGATCAGTGGCGGCCAGGAAAAGGTCCGCGACTGTGGGGCCTTCTTCGTTGTGTGCGGTGACATGCGACGTCATCGGCTGCTTGCTGAACGCTGTGGTTCCAACTGTGAAGAGAATGTCGAGTCCTTTCTCTTAAGCGTGATCGACGCATCCCTCTTTGCACAAAACATGGCGCTAGCGTTTGAATCGATGGGCTGGGGGACATGCTTCATCGGCGGCATTCGAAATGACTTGAACGCCGTACAGGCTTTGCTTGACCTTCCCCAAAGCGTTGCGCCTCTCTTTGGAATGACTGTTGGCCGGGCCGCTGAAGAGCCATGGCCACGGCCGCGATTCCCTGTTGACACCATCATCCATGAGAATGGGGTCGTCGCAGATGACGACGTGCTTGGGCAGTGCGATGCCTATGACGAGCTGATGAAGGGCTACTACCTGCAGCGCGGTGCCTCAGGCAGAACCTGGTGTGGCCAGATGGAGCGATTTTTTGAACAACCAAAGCGCCCGCACCTGCTGGCATTCTTTGAAAGCACGGGCGTTCGCTGGCGTTGACTGCGAAGCGTGCCGTGTGGAGGTAGGCTGGCACTCCAAGGAGTTTCTGCCATGCCCATTACTCGTCGTCACATGCTCAGTGCCACTGCAGGGTCACTCTTGCTTCCAGCCGTCTCGTGGGGGCGAGTCCTTGGATCAAATGACCGACTGAAGATGGCCGTCATCGGCACCGGTGGTATGGGCAGCGGCCACTTGCGTGGCATGGTGAAAGACAAAGCGAAAGAGAACATCGATGTCATTGGCGTCTGCGATGTGTACCGGCGCCGACTCAATGATGCACAGCGCACTGCGGAACTTGATGATGCAGCTGCGGTAATGGAGTACGAGCGCCTACTCGACAACAAGGATGTCGATGCTGTGCTGATTGCGACGCCCGATCATTGGCACACAAAGATTGCTATCGAGGCAATGGAAGCTGGCAAAGACGTCTATGTCGAAAAGCCACTTTCCCACACCATTGAGCAAGCGATTGCGTGTCGTGACGCAGTCAAACGAACAGGCCGAACACTGCAAGTTGGGCCACAGGGCACAAGCGATGGACGATTCTGGGCTGCGAGAAAGGCAATCGCTGACGGCCGAATTGGCCCGGTCACGTGGAGCCAGGGTGCGTACTGCCGCAACTCAAGAGGCGGTCAATTCAACTGGGCCATCCATCCTGGGTGTGGCCCGACAAACGCCAACGATTCAGACAACTACGTGTGGTGGGATCGATGGCTCGGGCACAAGCACGGGCTTGCACCGAACATTCCCTGGAACGAAGACCACTTCTTTCGGTTCCGAAAGTACCTCGCCTACAACGGTGGACTGGCGACAGATCTCATGTACCACCGGCTTGCTCCGCTGCTCTTGGCAATCGAGGGACACGATGGCGCCTATCCAAAGCGGGTGGTTGCCAGTGGTGGCCGGTATCTCGAGAAAGACGAACGCGACATTCCAGACACGTTCTTCATGATGGTTGACTACCCACGTGAGCACACCGTAGTGCTGTCAAGCGTGATGACGAACGATGACACCTGGCCCTATGTCATTCGCGGCCGCAACGCGACGATGAACTTTGACGACGGCATCACGATGAAGGAACAACGGCCCTGGTGGAAGGAGTTCCGAGAGGCCAATGCCGATCGTGTGGCCAATGAGATGGCCAACGACAAGCCAGATCCTCGTGAAGGCCAAGCAGTGTGTTCAATAGAGGGCATGCCACGGCGCTCACATCGCGACAACTTCTTTGACGCGATTCGCAATGGTGACACACTGGCGTGCAACGTCGATCTGGGATGTGCCACCATGGTGGCTATCAAGATGGGTGTTGAAGCTTGGAAGCAAGACAAAGTGCTTCGCTGGGACCCTGAAGCGGAAATTGTCGTGGCAAGCTAGCACGAGAGCAAAGGGGCAAAAACCTCCTTTACAAGACCGTGAGCACGCCCTCGGTGGTGGACAATGCTGCAAAACGTTCATTTCGATCTTGCTCGCTTGCCACCTCAGCGGACACCTCGACGCTGCAGTACTTGCCCCCGGAACTGGTGTGACCATCTCGGACCGAGTGTGGGTGCTCGCCGAATTCTGCAGCAATGATCGCCCGAAGCCGCTGAGCGTCGGGCCCAATCAAGCGAAATTGCCATTGGCATGGATAGTCGATCTGAGGGCTATGCATAGGGAACTGGGCAGCCTAGCACGGTCCTGCGACCTGCCCAAGCAGCTGCAGCGGTGGACAACTTCCCGCAAGTGCTTCTGGCGGTATTCTTGCCTTGGCACCGTGGAAACATGGGGCCATTCGATCGACCCTTTCTTGAATTGACAGGAGGACTCTCACATGCGAACCCCAATCATGATTGCCGCAATCGGATCGCTCGGCTTGGCAACACTGGCCCTTGGCCTCGATGCTGCCGAGCAAGATCGACAGGCCATCGACCCGACGATTGCTGCCCCATCTGGAAGCGGCAGTTCTCGAGACAACTTCCCCAGTTTTGACAGCGTGAGCAACGGCTACAGCGAGGTTATTTCGAACCTCGATGGCAAGCCTGGTATGTACACACTGTTTACGGACAAAAAGAACAACAAGGTGCTCGCTGAACTGCCCCGCAATTTCGGTCGGCAGAACGTGTTTATCGCGTACACCGTATCCAGCGGCATCGGCCAATCCGGCGTGCAAATGGGAGACCTATATGGTCGTTGGGAACGCATTGGTAATCGCCTTGCGTTGATCGAACCGAACTTCGATACACGCACCACCGGCGACCCACAAAGTAGAGCTGGCCACAAACGCGTCTTCACCGACCGAGTCATCCTCGATGTGCCCATTTTGAGCATTGGTAAGAAAGGTGGCCCGGTCATCAGCATTAGTGACCTGTTCGGCAAGAGCTCGAGCAAGTTCTTCGGCGGCGCAACTGCAGGTGCCAACACCAAGTTGATGACCGTTGAGAAGGCCAAGTCCTTCCCAAAGAACGTCGAACTCGCATTCAAGATGCCCATGCGTGGCGGCAAATTCGGTGAAATTGCTTATTCCATTGCTGAGATTCCAGAAAACACCGGCTATCGCCCGCGCAAAGCAGATGAACGCGTTGGCTACTTTGCCACTGCCCACATGGACATTGGTGACGCGAGCACTGACGAACCATGGGTCCGTTACGTCAACCGCTGGGATGTGCAAAAGGCTGATCCCAAATTGAAATTAAGCCCGCCTAAGCAACCCATCGTGTTCTACATCGAGCACACAACGCCAGTGCGCTATCGCCGTTGGGTACGAGAGGGTATTTCCGAATGGAACAAGGCCTTCGAGAACATCGGTATCGTCAACGCCATCGAGGTGTATCAGCAAGACGAAGCGACCGGCGCCCATATGGACAAAGATCCAGAAGACGCCCGCTACAACTTCGTGCTATGGACCAATGCAAACATGGGCTTTGCAATCGGCCCAAGCCGCGTACATCCAAAGACTGGTCAAATTCTCGATGCTGACATCGTGATGGATGAAGGCTTTGTGAACTCATGGACGCGAACGTGGAACGACATCATTCCAGAGATGGCTATGGAGGGCATGGGGCCAGGCGTCTTAGAATGGCTCGAGCAAAATCCAAATTGGGACCCTCGTGTGGCCCTTGCTGACAGCACGGACCGGCCCACTGTCATTCGCGACTTGCAACGACGTGCTGCTGAACGTGCCGCTGGCACACTTCATGCGCATGGGGAAACAGCAGTCAACACGGCCCTGCTTGGCGATGAGCATCTGGACGGTCTCGTTGGTCGCCGCAGTCAGGTCAATGGCAACTGTCGGCAGGCTGCTATCAAGGCGCTTGACGTGGCAATGATGCGCATCGCACCCGAGATGCTGCTGAACCTGAACAAGCCCAAGCTCAAAGCAATTCGCAAGGGCGACCCCGTCACCGGCACGTGGATCGGCTCAATTGTGATGACTGGCCCAGAGGGCGCGATCCCAGCAATGGAGATCTCACTCATCCTGGAAATGGACGAAGCCAACTTCGTCTCCGGCTCGGTCTTCCTAGGCCCCATGGGCGATGTCAGTGTGTCAGGCCAGTGGGACCCCGAGTCCAAAGAACTGACCCTGACACCTGATGACAAAGATGCGCCAAGCGATAAACCGCTTGTCCTCACCATCGAAGAAGGCCGAATGACCGGCACGATGGAAGAAGAACAATTCTCGATGCGCATTGAAGCGTCTCGTGAAGTCGCTGTTGAAGAAGATGATGATGACGACGTCCCCGCCGGCGGTGATCCTGTTGCCGACAATGGCCACCACGCAGACTCAGCCCACGATGAGGATGCGGATCATGAGCATGCCGACGATAAAGATGCCGATGATGAGGAAGAGGAGACCTCTGACGAAGACGAAGCCTCAGATGAAAGCACATCAACCCCCTCTGCTCGCGATGAATTCAAGGGCGAACAGATGATCGATGGTGTGCCTGAGCGATTCATTGGCCCCATGCTTCGTGAAGTCATCATGCACGAAGTTGGGCACACGCTCGGTCTGCGGCATAACTTCAAAGGCAGCACCATCCATACCCTCGAGGTCATTAACTCCGAAGGTCACAAGGGTGTTGCACAAAGTGGTTCGGTCATGGATTACCTCCCCACCAACATCAATTTCGAGTTGGGAGAAGCCCAGGGTGACTGGACCACCACAACAATCGGCCCATACGACTATTGGGCGATTGAGTATGGATACGGCACTGCAAAGCCAGAGAAAGTGCTCACACGCGTCAATGAACCTGAACTCATTTACGCCACGGACGAAGACACAAGTGGCCCAGACCCACGGGCTCGTCGCTTCGACCATGGCAAGAACCCCCTGAACTATGCAGAATCGCAAATCAAGCTGATGCAGCACTTGCGCAGCAAGATTCTGACCGAGATGGTTGAAGACGGCGAGAGTTGGGCAAAGGCCCGCCAGGCGTATGAAATGTCGCTCGGACGACAAACACAAGCCATGGGCATCGCCTCCAACTGGATTGGTGGTTCGTACTTGAGCCGTAACAAGAAGGGTGATCCAGGTGAAATTGACCCGGTCCGCCCGATTGAAGCGGACATGCAGCGCCGTGCGCTTCGGTTGGTTATCGACTCATCAATGCCAGACGAAGCATTCGGGCTCACGCCAGAACTGCTTCGCAAGATGACACTGGACAAGTGGTACGACGGCGGTGGCATGCGGAACATCTCTCGTGACGAGGTCTTCCCTGTCCACGACCGCATTGCCGGCATGCAGGCTGTCGCGCTCACACAGGTGCTCAACCCACAGACGCTCGGTCGTATCTACGACAACGAGTTCCGTGCCCTGCCCGATGAAGATGTGCTCACCGTGCCCGAAACCATGGGCATGGTTCGCGATGCTGCGTGGACGGAACTGGGTGGAACGCCCAACGCTGAGTGCTCAGATCGTACACCGTACATCTCCAGTCTTCGTCGCAACCTGCAACGATCGCACCTCGATCGATTGATCGCACTGAGTATGCCTGGCAACGGATTTGGGTCGGCATCGACGCCGGTTTCAAACTTGAGCCGCATGCAACTGCGTGACTTGCAAACGCAAATCGATTTGATCTTGCAACGCGATGGCCGCCGCATGGATGCCTACTCTCGAGCCCACTTGGCTGAAGCAAGTTCGCTTATTGGCCGGGCTTTGGAAGCCCAGATCATCACAAGTGCTGGTTCTGGCGGATCGTCTGGTGGCCGCTTCCGTGGAACGCCTTCAGAGTGACCCCCTGGCAATAACAAACCCAAAATCCTCCGTTTGGAGGTCGATCGACCACGGGCTCACCTTCGGGTGCGCTCGTGGCGTTTTTGCCAAAGGCAGTACTGTGCATCGTTCATGACAACCATCCACGCCGGCATTCCCGCATCCAACAACACGCTCTATCGATCAATTCGATTCCTTGTAGGCGATCCCGCAGCACTGATCATTCGTGACGATGGCACGCGTGCACTGATCATTCGTGATATCGAAATGAACCGCGCTCGCCAGAACGCTCGTGCCGATGTCGTGCACTGTCCTGCTGACTTCACGCCCAATGGCGGCCTGTCGGGTGACCGCGAAACAGCAACGGCGCAGGCACTCGCTGAGTTGCTTCGACGCGACGGCATTGCTTCCGTGCGTGCAGATCGATCGCTGGCGTTGTCCTTCGTGCACGAACTCAACGAAGCAGACATTGCAATCGAGTACGACGCAGACCTCGGCGTGCTGGACCGTCGGTCCAAAGACTCCCAAGAAGTCGAGTCGCTTCGTCAGGCCCAATCACAAACGCAGCTTGCCATCGAAAAGGCATGCCGAACCATTGCACGCTGCACCGCTGACCGCAATGGGTTGCTTCAACTAGAAAACGAGCCCGTCACCAGTGAACGCATCCGAACGCTGATCGACATGCACTTACTGCAAGCAGGCTTCAACAACCCAACAAGTATTGTTGCCGGTGGTGTACAAGGCGCTGATTGCCACGACTACGGCCATGGACCCCTTCGCACGAGCGAGCCCATCATTATTGATGTATTCCCCCGCTGTAAAACGAGCCGATACAACGGCGATTGCACTCGCACTGTGGTGCATGGTGATATTCCAGAGACAATCGCAACGATGCATGCGGCAGTACTTGCGTCAAAGGCTGCCGCTGAAGCCTTCACCAAGCCAGGGGTTACGGGGGAAGCTGTGCACGAAGAAACGTGCCGTGTGCTCATTAAGCATGGATATGCCGTGGGCTTGCCCGATGCCGATGCTTCAGCTGACCGTATTGCCATTGTGCATGGCACTGGCCATGGCATTGGACTGGACGTTCATGAACCACCATTGCTCGATCGCGGTGGCCCGAAACTCCTTAAAGGCGATGTGCTGACCATTGAGCCAGGGCTCTACGGGCCTTCGGTGGGCGGCCTTCGCCTCGAGGATATGGTTCTGGTCACGGCAGGGGGCTGTGAAGATCTGGGCACCGGGCTGCACATGGGCCTTGACTGGAGTTGACCGATGAGGATGTTTGCAATGATGACCGCAATGGTGTTCTCTCTTGCAGCCTTGTCTGCCAGTCATGCTGATCCCATCAGCGATCAATTTACTGAGGGCGTCATTCAGCACGATGGGCAAGACTACCCCTATCGCTTGTTGGTTCCGGAAGATCCCGAAACGGCCCAGCCCTTGGTCGTCTTTCTGCACGGAGCAGGTGAACGCGGTAGTAACAACACAAGTCAACTAGGCCACTTTCCAAAGCGGGTTGTGACCGAACCTCAGTTCAAAGGCAAGCCCTGCTATGTGCTGGCCATGCAGTGCCCAAAAGACGATCAGTGGGCCAGCTACAAGACCAGAAGATCTGTACCTGGGCCGCCACGTGCCGCGATGGTCGCGTTAATCAAGGCGATGGCGAAGACTGTCTCTGGCCACAATGTGGATGCGAATCGAATCTACCTTGTAGGCCTGTCAATGGGCGGATACGGAAGTTGGGACCTCGCTGCGCGACACCCCGATTGGTTTGCTGCTGTCGTTCCCGTGTGTGGCGGAGGACACACGGCAACAGCTCAATCGCTGATCGATGTGCCTATCTGGGCCTTTCATGGCACAGCAGACCGTGTCGTACCCGAGCGTGAGTCTGCTCGAATGGTTGATGCGATTCGCGATGCCGGAGGCCGACCAGCCTATACACCCTTAAAGGGCGTTGGCCACAATTCATGGAACTTCGCCTACGGCCCACACGGCGCCATGGAGTGGATGTTTGCACAGCGCAATGCACAAACGCCAAGCATCACGACAGACAGCACCATTGACGTCTCAAAGACACCAGAGCCCTGATCAGATCTTGTTGCCCAGCATGTGCGTGATGTAGGTGTTGAAATGATCCAAGTTGCCCTCCCAAGGCAGTTGGCCACTGGAAACCAATAGACCTCAGTGCAAGAACCAGTGCACGCGGTCCTGCCTTGACCTGGCAGCGTTGGGGTGCCCGAGACCCTTTGTCAGCACACCTTCAATGACTCTGTACGACGATGTCTCTGGGGGAGGCACCTTGGCCTTCTTTGGATCAGCCTCCAAACTTTCCCCACACCAAAATGCGCTCCGGGTGAGCGCTTTGGCAAAGGGATCTCCCCCCATGCTCTTTGTGGCCTTTCCAGCCTTGATGGCGTTCTCGTGACACGGATCAAGCACCCATTGCAGAATCGAAGCCATCGCCTGCATGTGAAGTTCAATGCGTCGTCTTCAAACCTGTTCCATGACCGATGACATGGGCTCAGGCTGCGTCCGGGACGACCGGTGGCATGGGCACGGCGAGCATCTCGGCGATGGCCCGAACCATTTCCGCCTCGGCCACCGTGGTCTTACCGTCATGTTCAACGGCTTCAACGGCAGCTTGGAGCAATCGGCCACGCTCGGCGAAACGAAGTGTTCGCAGGTCGTGGACTGCTTTATTGAGTTCCTTGAGTGTGACCGAGGGTTGCGTTGCTGGTGGCGAAAGCCCAAGGGATGCGCACGTGCTGCGAAGCACCCCAAGACCATCTTCACCCTCACCATGACCGGCGTTCACAGTTACGGCAAGCAATGCTGTCACTGCTTGCCCCACTGCGGTGATCGACGCTGTGGGCCGATGCTCCGCCGAACCGCCTCGATCAAGCGCCGCATCAATGAGCACCGCAGCAATCCACTCGAATCTTGTCACCGCCCCGTCTGCCATGACTAACTGCTCCACAGCGTTGCGAAGCGTTGAGCCTTGTGTTGAGGAGAGCTTCGACAGAGCCGGGGATGCAAGATCAAGCAACGGCACCCGACAGCGATCGTCAAGGTTGTCAAAGCCGGGCATGAGTCGCTTTACAACACGAACAGTCTGGTCACCCATCACCTGCTCGACAGCAGCCATCTGCTTTGTGACAGCCTCAACATCCGCCCCTTGTTCATGCACAAGCATGGCAAGTACGAGACCAGGCACTTGCTCCGGTGCCCTAGCTGCTGCGCGCAGTAAATCGGGAATGCTTGAGAGCACCTGTCGTGTCCAGGCAACGTCGATGCCTCCAACCTGCCCCACCTTGCCAAGTGAATCGGCCATAGCCGCTACGGTCACCGCACCGAGCATGCCTGCCATGGCCTGACCGCCAGCAGCTTGGCGAGCGGATTGCCCAGCGCTCCAGCGATCACTGGCTTGCTTAGGGGACATGGCAACCGACAACTCCTCGACATCTTCAACGGGAATCCCCTCGATGCGAGCAATTCGGTCTTGAAGCGGCGGATGCGAGTCAAACATCGACGGCATCGCTTGGTTGAAAAACATGTGATTGAATTGACTGGTTTCGGTCGCAAGTTTGGTCTGGGCCGCTGGCACCGCTGCGATGCGTCGCAGCGCACCACCAATGCCGTTGGTGTCCCGCGTGTACTGCACAGCGCTCGCGTCGGCAAGGTATTCCCGCTGCCTGGAGACTGCCGCTTGAATAAGCCGTGCTACCAGCGTCCCCGCAAATCCAATGATGCACAGGAGCAAGCCCAACAACATGACACCCAATGCAATAGGCAGGCCATTATTCCCACCCTTACCACCGGAACTGCTTCGGCCGCCACCACTGAACAGCAATGCATAGCCCACGTATCTCCACAATACGAAGCCAGTGATGCCCAAGGCCATGACGCCCGTCACCACTGCAACGAGTCGTATATTCAGTCGCATGTCGCCATTGAAGATGTGACTAAATTCATGCGCCACCACGCCCTGTAATTCGTCTCGCTTCAAGTTGGCAATGATGCCCTGAGTCAAACCAATGACTGCCTGATCAACACTGTGCCCCGCAGCGAATGCGTTTATCGCGTCGCTGGGCATGACATACACCGGCGGCACCGGCATGCCCGAAGCGATTGCCATTTCCTCCACGACATTCAATGCGCGTCGTTCATCTGGATCACGAGTGTCCAAATTGATACGGCGACCACCGAGCATCTCTGCCACGGCCTCGCCACCGCTTCGCAGTTGCAGCCATCGGTACAAAAAGCCGCCACCGACAATGATCAACATGAACGCAAAAACCGCCAATGCAACACGCCAGTCCCACCAGATGGCTTCCTGCTCGACCCATCGCTCAGGCGCGCCCTCGTACACCCGACGCCCAGCTCTTGCTGCTTGGGCGTCCTGCTCACGGAAGTACCCGCCGCCAAGATGAATGATGAGCATGACCGCCGCGTAGACGGCCACCGTCATCGCCATGAGACCGGCGATGAGCATTCCAACAAGACGACCACTCTTGCGGTGCGCCTGATCTTGGGCTTCGAAGAAATCCACTCAGCAGTATCCCGTGTGGTTCAGGCGTGGCATCAAGCCCCGAAGTCCACCTTCGGCGCGGCTTTCACTTCAGCGCTTTCCACTTCCCACATTGCCGACTCGGCAAAGTTGAACATTCCAGCAACAATGTTCGATGGGAATTGCTGCCGACCATTGTTGTAGTGCATGACCGAGTCGTTGTAGGCCTGGCGAGAAAAAGCAACTTTGTTCTCTGTGGTCGTCAATTCCTCTTGCACCTGCATCATGTTCTCGTTGGCCTTGAGATCTGGATAGGCCTCGGCCACTGCCATCAAACGACCCAACACGCCAGACAGGCCAGCTTCTGCGCCAGCGAACGCCTTCATGTTGGCGGCACTTGTTGGGTCTGCACCCATGGCACCAGCGGCAGACTGGGCCATATTGCGCGCCTGTGTGACCGCTTCAAGTGTCTCAGACTCGTGCTTCATGTAGCCCTTGGCGGTTTCGACAAGATTAGGGATCAAGTCATATCGACGCTGCAACTGCACGTCGATCTGCGCCCAAGCGTTCTTCACCCGGTTTCGCATGGCAACAAGGCCGTTGTACATGCCGATGAGCCAGATGATCAGTAGGAGCAGCACGCCGCCAATCACGATGGCGACAATGGCTCCGGTTCCAAGTGCAAGTAATACGTTCATAGGGGTCTCCCTCCCGTGTGAGTTTCAATAACTAAGAGCAGCATAGACAAGTCAAGCCATCAAGGGGACATGCTGGCAATGCGTCCTTTAGGCGTAATGCACAGTCGATCAATTGCCAGAGCGCTAGGCTCGGCGATCATGCAAGGCTCGCCATCGCCAGTTCGTAGGGCTCCGCCGCCCACGAGCATGTAACGAGCGTCTGGATGACCGGGAACGGACAGCTCGTGACGTGTGATATAGCCACCAGCGACAAGGTCCTTCAGCCGCTGAACGTCCATGTCGTTGCTGCGAGCCAAGTGCAGGGCTGTAGACAGTGTCTTGAGTCGGACTCGTCGAGTTTGCATTGCCTCTGGTCGGATTCGTCGAGTTGGAGTTGCCTCTGGTCGGATTCGTCGAGTTGGAGTTGCCTCTGATAGAGCGACATCATGCTCGTGAGCGGCCACCATGGCGGCGACTTTTGCATCGGATCTGGATCGTGCAACTTTTGCTGCATTTTGTGCAGACGTGAACGCTGGCGCCACCATGGCAACCCCAAGCGGAATAAACATGGGCGCAACTGCGCCGAATTGACCGAGCCCTGCCGTCGCCTGCCCAACAAATGATCGATCTGCACTGCACCCCATGACCATGTCAGATCCATCCATACGAGCAATAAAGAGGCCCGAAGGCATGTCACTTGTCAGTGTTTTAAATGGTGGCAGCACAGGTGGCGCAACATCGTCAGGCCGTGTTCGTGGCCTGGTGTAGTTGTCGATAGCAGCAGCAAGAAATGCCATACATCCATAGCCTTGCGTGGCGCGGAGCCGCTCGTCCACGTAGACAACTTCAACCGCGCCGATGCCTTGGGGTCCCTTGGCCTGTACGAACCCCTCCGCATCGAGCAGCGAGTCGCTCGCCCCGAACTGCGCAACTGCTGCGGCAACCGATTGTGGGAAGAGCCCGACGATCAGTTGGCCATCTGCAACTGCAATCGTTGGCTCAAGTGGTACTGGAATGCCGGGGAAACGGAACGAGAGTGCGGTATCGCATCCTTGAATATCTCGACGCATGAGCCGTACATACCCATGCAACTCTCCTGCGGCGAGCGTGTCGATCGACTTTTGCAATCGATGCAAGGTTGACACCATGGTGTCTGCATCTTTCAAACTGATCATACCGATGCCCGACGTAATGCCATTGCCACCAGTCTCATCGGACATGTAGAACGTGAATGCATCGCCAAGAGGAGCAAGCACATCGGTATGTACATCAATGCCAAGCATTGTCTGGAATTGATCACAGGCTTCTTTCATCTGCGCCGTTGCACCAGGGCCACCAGCGTCGACCATTGTTTGGATCATGCTGGACATATACGTCGGCAAATCGAACCGAAGCATCACGGCGCAAGCAGCGCTCTTTGGTACGTGTCTGAACTGCGCACGAGTGATACCCGCCGATGGAATGAAATGGCCAAAGTGCATGCCGTAATTCGAGACTCGACCAGCACCGTAAACAGCGTCACCCTTGGCACCAAGCGCCATGACTATGTCGATTGCATCTGGGCCCATGAACCCAAACGACTTCAACATGGCCGATGCATTTGGGTCCACCATGTCGGCCATCCCGATAACAGATTGCAGATTCGAAAAGTTCAGCCGCATTCCAGCGAGCAATTCGGTATCTGCCCTTAGGCGTGCATCTGCAAACGTATCGCGATCTCGCATAGGCGCATCTGGGATTGACATGACAAACGTGCCGTCAGTCGCACCCATCCACATCTTGGGGCCACCTCCACCCGTTTGATACTTCATGATGCCCGCGTGATCCGGATCTGGGCCAATTTCCCGAAGGTTGGACATCGGCACAAGACCCTGGATTCGACGCTCAATGCTGTCCCCGCTGAAACCTCGAACACCTTTGCTGGTGAATTGAAGTGCAAATGGCGGCATGCCCTGAATACTGGACGGCGCAAAGTCAATAGCGATAGCTGAGTCGCTCAATAGCAGCGCAATGATGACGTCCAACATCTTGCGTGCCTGTTGGGATGTTTCTGGAGGCAAACTTGGCCCATTCACAATCAATCGACGCAGTGCTCCACGAAGACCTGCGTCCATGGAGTCGCCAAACAAGCCATCAATGCCAGATGAGTACAACGAGAGCACGCGTCCACTTGGACCTCCCTTTGCCTGCTGGGCTGCATGTGCCTTGGCGAACAAGCTACCGGTACACAAGGTGAATGCCGCGGCAGCAGTCCAAGCGATTCGAGCATAAGTCATGATGTGCTTCTCCTCCACACCGCAGTGCGCGGGGCCGTTGATGCTAACAGCCCACTCAGGGAGACGTTGGAGGCAGCCGATGAACGCATGACCCGGAGGGCAAATTCGGGGATCAGGCGGGGCCGAGCCATCGCAGGGCAACGACCGTCAAATCGTCCACCTGATCGCCGCTCTGGAACGTCTCAGCTCGTATGAGAGCCTGCGTACACAGATCATGCGCTGTGCCAGTGTGTAGCGCCGCCTCAAGCCCCGCGGTGTCGAGCAAATCGCCGTGAGCATTCATGGCTTCGGTGATGCCATCTGTGTACAGCACAATCGCTTCGTCTGGGTGGAGTTGCCCACTTCGAATGTCCCAACAGGGATCAGGAATGACACCCAGCAATGGCCCGGTGGGCAATCCCTCTCGCCCAATTGTATTGCCTTGCACAAGCAGCGCCTCGGGGTGACCGGCGTTGATCAACTGAAACGCTCCCGTGCAGATATTGAGTTGTAGCACAATCGCCGTGATAAACATTTGCCGCTCGTTGTTTTCTGCGATCGCCGCATCAGCGGCATGCACCATGCCCTGCAAATCACTTCCCGATGCGGCAGCATCCCGAAGCCTGCGACGCGCCATCGCCATGACTAATGATGCAGCAATACCATGGCCCGACACATCTGCAATAAGTAGCGTCAGCGTGTCTCCGTTTAACCAATAGTCATAGAAGTCCCCTGCCACATGATCTGCCGGCTGCAGTATTGCATGCAGATCCAACTCCGGACGTTCTGGAAACGGCGGAAAGACACGAGGCAACATTGACTGTTGAATCTCACGGGCAACTGACAAATCACGTTCGACAGCAGTCCGACGCGACACTTCTTTCGCCACCTGATGAACGGTTTCTCGCAATTTGGCAGTCATAGTGTTGAAGTCAATTGCAAGCCGGCCAACTTCGTCATGGCCGGGAATGTTCACGGCCACATCCAATTCCCCCGCAGAAACGCTTGCCACGCCACTAGACAATTGTTCAATGCGTCGGGAGAAACGCAACCCTGTGAGCAGCAAAATGCACAAGACGATGACCCCGCCTGCTGCAAGCAATATGCCGTTGATGAGCAATTGTCGCTGCACTGGAGCGAAGACTTCATCGCGACCAATCGCCGCTTTGAACGTCCAATTGACTGCTGGCATGTTCGCCGTACGAATCACATGAGTTGAAACGTCAGGTTTCCCTGTCGATGCCTTGCCATCATGCGTCACCCATGGGGTTTGGATGACCTTTCCATCCTGCGTGACGATGCTTGGATGCACATCTCGGAATCCTGCCACTTTGAGTTGGCTGAACAACGCTTCCAACGGCACATCAAGGACAACAAATCCATCGATGCCCGCGGAGGACTGAAACCGAGTTGAGTACGACACAATGTCGCCACCGAACACTTCCCCATGGAATGGCGCTGTCCAAAATCCTGGCCCTGGCTTCATCGAGGGCCTGTACCAAGGCGAGTCCGCTTCAATGTCATACTTCGACGCAATGTCGTCATACAACAACTCGCCGTTGTGCAGAAAGATATACCCCGCTCGTGGAATGCCCTCGATCTTTGCATCGAATCCAAACACCACGCCGGCCACCAGCGGTAATCGATGAACTAATTCTGATCCGATATCCCGTAGGCTCAAGAAGTCCACATTGCCCTTGGAAAGCACCGTTGCCAACGTGTCGGCAGCGCCGGCAACGGTTGCCAATTCACTATTGAGCACCTGAGCTGTTCGTTCAGCAAGAAGCGTGGCACGCTCACTAGCCTGGCTTGATGCTATGCCGCGAAGTGCAACGGAGTCAAGCACAATCAGTGCAGTGAATATTACTGCTACAGGAATGCCAACAAAGCAAACCAATTTCGAACGTAGACGCATGTCAGTACTCGCCCAAGGCAGCTGCATCAGCAACAACGATCGCATCGGCATGATTCAAATGGCCCGCAGGAATCGACAGATCGCCATCAAGGAGCTTTCGCAGTGCCATGTTCTTGGACGAACCAAGCACCTGCCAAACGATCGTGCCCGATCTATTCAGCGCGCCACGCGTCAGCGTCATGCGATGGTGCCCATTGAATGGGCCACTTGTGGTTGCTACGTCGACATCTGTGATATCGCACACCGGATCGCCAGGCGCCAGTGAGGCGGTATGGCCATCTTCGCCAAGGCCCAACTGCACAACATCTATGCGTCCGCTTGGCCGAATCGACCGAATCAATTGCTGATACGCACCACACGCGGCGTAAAGATCCGTTGCTGTAACTGGCATTGCATAGGCTTGAGACTCGACAATTGGACCATTGTCGATGAACAGGTCTTTGATCTTTGTCCAATTACGCTCAGCATCACCATCTGGTGCAACGCGTTCATCCACCTGAAACATGTACACGCTTGGCCATTCAACAGTCGTGTCGTTCAGTAGCCGCTCGAACATCCCCCAAGGCGTGCTGCCACCACTGATTGCGAATGTCACATTGCCGTGCGCATGAATGCCGCGGCGAAGGAGATCTGCCAGGACTTGAGCGCCACGAATAGCAGCAGCTTCGGCAGAAGGAACAACTTCTATACGGGGCATCGTCATCAGTGTGGTCGCTAGCTACTCTCAGGAGAGAGTGGGTTGTGCCATCTGCCCCAGGGTTCGATGAGTGCATCGGCCTCTGCAGGCCCCCATGAGCCCTGCGCGTACTCAAAAATTGGCGTATCGGCAGCGAGGGC
>JABAAC010000182.1 GCA_014238965.1 Phycisphaerales bacterium
GCTCAGGAGGCGGGTGTTGACTTGTCGCTTTTTGGACTTGCGTTTCTTGCGGGAGTTTTTTGGAGTGCTCATGTCAATCGGTTTCCATGGAAGCGACCTCAGTCGCCTGAATTTCGGGCCAGTCGGGAACCAGACGCATGATCTGTGGCAACATCGGCGTAAGGAACGCCTCTGACTGCTTCAAGAACGCATCTGTGTCGTAGTACTCATCGCCGGCGGCGACAAGTTGAACCTTGCAGTAATACGCATGCTTGTCGCCCCCACTAAAGGCCGCGAGCTTGACGCCACCGGGCGTGGCACGCCATCGTCCATTGGCAACGAAGAAGTACCCCGCGTGAATTCTCACACCAGGATTGGCAGGATCGCTGAACTCGATGTGCCGAAAGAGTTGATCGCCCACTGGCAAGTGCACATCAAGAACTACATCGGTCAAGGGGTCTGCAAGTGCAATGGTCGGGACGACCAGGTCATCAATACGATTCGCGCCTGACCAGATCCAATCACTTGACACCTGCTCGATCGGAAGATTCTCGGGAGCAGGAGACGCCTGCACTTTTCCCGCAGCTTCCATGCAGCGATCTGGGACGTGGGGCACCGAGTCGACCTGTCCCGTGTAGTACGCAACATGAAACTGGAGAACCGGATCTTGCGGGCGGTCTCGATTGCCATACACACGACTGATGTAACTCTTGGTCCCAAGTTGTTCCAGTGTGGCCGAATCCAATTGCGTGTCGTGCAACATCTGCCACTGATCAATGGAGGATGGGATGAGCGTCAATGGCTGCCTCAAATGGATTGCCTCGGTGCGAAGATGCACATTCAGCCAGGCTGCAGCCGACTGAAAGGCTAGTCCGCCACCAATGAGCAGCACCAGCGATGCGACAAAGATGCCCGTAATTTTTCCGCCAAAACGGATGGGCCTGAGCGTTTCGACATCGGGCTCGCTGAGTTCATCTGGCTCATCCACCACAATGTGCTTGAGCACCCACATGATGCCCAGATAGATAAAGAAGGCAGGAACCAACCACAGCATGCCGATCATCGTGTGGAAGTCGCCAGCGGCGAACCCGGAGTCGTAGGTTGCCAGAATGCCCAGCGTCATCACGCGAAGAATGTTGATGAAGATCGCCGTGGGCACTGCCATGATGACCAGTAACACACGCTGCCATGTCGCGGCCAGCCCACCCCATGCCATCGCTACGCCCAGCGCAAGGAACGCAACGAGCATTCGCATGCCACTGCACGCCTCGGCTACGTTGACTGGCACGTTCCGACCGTTGTCAAAAATATTGATCGTATGCCCGTCACGCGACACATCGAACCCGATGATGGACAAGCCGAACTCAGCCCCCACCGTCGCAATGCCCTGCAATCGAAATGTAACCATTTCAAGCAGCACCGGAGATACGGTCTGGCTGAAGATCACTAGGTAGGCCACAGGAAACCACAGCCACCGCATGGCGTGCCACCCGCAAAACGCAAGCACGAGTCCTGCAATCACAAGACCAACACCCATGCCCTGGAAGTTGTGGTGCCGTGCCCACACTGGCCCAAGAGACACAAGGCTGAACCATGCAATGCCCAGCACAACCAACACGAGACCGGTGACACTGGGCCTGAAC
>JABAAC010000145.1 GCA_014238965.1 Phycisphaerales bacterium
GATCCGATGCACGGAGTGGAATTGATTGCTGCACCTCGAGGTGAGCCCATCAATGTCGTGCAGCACACACGCCAAGGACCATTGCATCGCATCACGTTCCAGTTGCACGATGACCGCCCCAACGTGGGCAACCGTGAGGGACACGGAGCCCACGTAACGATCGACGACGGTACCCGCACGCAGCACCGCTGGATCACCACGTCAAGCGCGTTTCAGGGGGCGTCAGCACCACAGGTGCATGTGTCAATCCCCTCGAATGTTGACACATTGCGCGTGACGGTCAACTGGCCTGACGGCCCTGTGACACAGCATGCAATCAGCTTTTTCGCCAATGTGACCAAGGTGCTCGTGTTGCGCCGCAGCGAGTCCATATCCTGATGGACATGTCTTGCTCGCTGCTGCTTGCCATCATGCTCGGCTATATCCAGCCCACTACGCCCCCATCGCAGGCACCAGCGTTCATCGCTGCTGATATTGCGAGGTTGTCCGAGTTGCTCAATCTCGAGAAGTCACAAAGCGAATCCCTGCGCATGCTGCTGATGGACCACGAATCGGACTGGCTCAAAACTCAAGCACGGGTCATCAACGACTTACACGAAACGCCCGCGTGGGCACACGCCATCGCAGCGGAGTCAACGTGGCGAGCGGCACGTTCGCAATCAATAGCCGCAAATCGCAACCTTAAGCAGGCCCAGTTGCAGTCGCTTAAAGACACGGTGGATGCGCCCGACTTAAACCAACTGAAACTGGCAGCGAGTGCCGCTCAACGCAAAACAGCAACCACCCGAGTCGCCATGTTTGAGGCTCGCAGGGAAGCTGATCCGGGGCGTGCACTGCTCTTTGCCCAACTTGCGTTAGCGCAGAATGAGCTGATACATAACCTTGATATTGATTGCAGCATTGAAAGCATGCTCGACGACGAACAACGTGCCCTATGGCCCATGGCACGTCGCACCGTTCGACGTGCACGGCGGCTGCGTTCGCTTGGACTGCCCGGTGCAGACACGAATTTGGAAGGTCGCGTCCTACGAGCTACAGGTGTGCCCAATGAGTCGCTTCAACAGGCCATCAATGCGTGGGCCCACAAAACCGACGCCTTGCTCGATCGCATCGATACCCTCGAATTAGAAGCTCGAACTGCCCAAGATGATGTTATCGCCGCAGCGGTGTTTCAAGAAGCTGACCAACTGCAGGCCGAACTTGCAGATAACACACTGCGGGCAGCCGCGACGATGCAACCCATGGACGACACATTAGCTTCCCTGCATCAGGAACTCCGCGCGGAGGCCTTTCCATTGACATGGGGCCCAACCGATCTGCACAGGCTCGCCAAGGCCGCCAAGGACGCCGATGATCCGGCGCTGCTCTTGCTGGCCCGCATGGCAATTGTGAACTACACCGCTTCCATCAATGACCGGGCCCAAGAGTGGCAGTCGATCGAGCGTGCAAGACGGCTAGCTCGACTCATGCGAGGACGCGGGCTGGATGCCGATGCCCTCGACCCTGATGCCCTGCAGCGTGCAGGTGATGACCAGCGTGCAATACGCATTGAGCGTGATGCCTTGGTGCGAGCGCAGGTTCGAGTCCTGCTGCAGTCGACGAAGCGTGAACACGTGCTGCGCGTCCAACCGGGAATGCCATTGCCGCTGAGATGATCGGCGTCAAGCTACGTACGAAGTGGGTGATTCCGACCCTTGGTCATGGAAGAACAAGGCCGAGGTAGCTGGTCAGTGCGTTTGCGTGACGCAGTGGTATTCAAGATACCAGTCCACGAAGTTGCTGACGCCTTCCTCCACGGAAGTCGTTGCACGGAAATCGAAGTCGCGAACAAGATCGCTCGTGTCGGACCATGTCGCGAGCACATCACCGGCTTGCATGGGCAACATGTTCATGTCGGCCTTGCGGCCAAGCTTGGCCTGAAGAAGATCAAGCAATCGCATCAGGCTGACGGGCTCACCGCTACCGATGTTGTAGACACGCCACGGTGCGCTACTGATTACAGGGTCCGGGCACGCGTGGTCGAATTCCGCAGCTGGTTTCGAGGGGTGATTGAGCACCTCGACAATCCCTGAAACGACATCATCGACATAGGTGAAGTCGCGCTGGTGTTCCCCATGGTTGAAGATGTCAATTGGCTTGCCTTCGAGTATCGCTTTCGTAAACAGAAAGAGAGCCATGTCGGGGCGCCCCCAGGGGCCATAGACCGTGAAGAGCCGGAGGCCCGTACACGGGATACTGAAGAGATTGGCGTAGGCATGAGCCATTAGTTCGTTCGAACGCTTCGTGGCCGCGTAGAAGCTCAACGGATGATTGGCGCCAACATGTTCTGAGAACGGCATACTTGTGTCATTGCCATAGACTGAAGATGTCGAGGCAAAGACGAGATGTTTGATCCCGTGGTTACGACACCCTTCAAGGATGTTGAGGAAGCCGGTGAGATTGGACGAGGCATACGCGTACGGATCCTCGATGGAGTACCTGACGCCCGCCTGCGCGGCAAGATGGACGACGCGATCAATGCAGTTGGACTCGAAGATGGACTCCATGGCCTGCCGATCAGCGATGTCGGCCTTGATGAACTTGAACCGGCCGACAGTATCGCTGTCGTTGATGCGGTCGATCCTCGCGACCTTCAACTTTGGATCGTAGTAGTCGTTCAGGTTGTCCAAGCCGACGACTGTCTCGCCCTGCTCAAGCAGTCGATGCGTCGTGAAGGACCCGATGAATCCGGCGGCGCCGGTGACAAGCACGCCCATTGGCGATGACTCCAGAGAATCGAAAAGTGAGCCGCATGATACCTGAACCCAATTCAGGAACGCATGATTACAAATTTCATACCTTCCCTGCACTGTCGCTGCGCATAACGTCAGCTCGACGTGGCCAATTGCCCAACCAAGGGCACCGCCCCGGCGATGACATCGCACTGCCAGTTGTCCGTGACGGGTGTTACATGCACGCGGCCGCCCGAGCCCTCGATCAATGCCATGCCCGCAGCGACATCCCACAGGAAGATGCCTTCTTCCATATACACATCCATGTGCCCCCCGGCGGTCCAGGCCAGCGACATCCCCGCAGAGCCGATCATGCGCACCTTCTTGAAAGCTGAAAGCCGCCGCATGCACGCCTCGATCGACTCGTGTGTGAAATCAAAGAGCCGTGGGAAACCCGTCGTGAGGATGGCCTGTGACATGTCGTCGATGCTCGAGCATTGAACTGGCGTGCCATTGCACGTGGTGGGCACGTCTGGGCCGCCCATCCAACGTTCGTTTCCAAAGACATCGTGCACAATGCCCAATACCGGCACGCCGTCGCGCAGGAGCGCCAAGCAGGTGCACGCGAGGGGCAGCCCCCTTGCGATATTCGCCGTGCCATCAAGCGGATCCACAACCCAACCCGTTGCAGTTGCATCAAAGCCACAGTCGGCCCCGGCTTCTTCGGACAAGATCGGCAGACTCGACGTTGATCGAAGAATCTCGAACATGGCAGATTCAGCGTCAAGGTCGGCCTGCGTTTTGATATCACGACCGTGCTCGGACAGCGTTGTTGTGTCACCGAGCGATTGCGCAAGTACCGCAACGGCGGCGTCGACGGCAGCAATGGCTGTGTCATAGATCGCATTGTCAGTAGCGGCATTGTCAGTCATGTGTTGTCCTCGTGTGGAACCTTCGCGTGGCGCTGCATGCCTGTTCCCGTGGCAAACAAGCCTGCCCCTGCGCCGATGGCTAGGGTCACGGCGAACATCGCCATCGCTTGAAGTTGTCCGCTTGAGTACACGACGTTGAACATACCGAACACAAGCCAGGTGATCATGGCCGCAAGAACGGCGGGCCCCCATGCATGCGCGGGAGGCACGTTCGCTCGGACGTAGCGAACCGCCATCGCCAATGCCATAAATACCGGCACAATGAACAACAGGAATCCAGGGATGCCCAGTTCCGCAAAGCTCTCGGCCCAAGCACTGTGCAGGTCGCCGTTCCATTCCTGGCCCTTACTCTTATCCATGTATGACTTGAACACTGGTTCATGCATCACGGCTTGGCGAGCACCACCGAGACCAATGCCGGTCCATGGATGAGCGATGCCCAC
>JABAAC010000183.1 GCA_014238965.1 Phycisphaerales bacterium
ACTGCCGGCACTGTTATCGAAATCATCAATACAGACGGTGCTGTAGATATCGTTGGCAGCTTCAAAGATTTGGTTAGCGCTGAGGTTTCCGGCAATAAGGTCAGATCCATCGTTTGCACCGATGTGATCCATGAGCGTGCCGCCAGCGTTCGCAGCCGCAGTAAGGCCGAGAATACATATACAAGAGGGCAAAGTCTTCATCTCTTCTATCCCCTCCTAAGGGGTTGATAGTTGGTTCCAAAAGGTCCGGAAACGTTCCGGACGTTTCTTTACAAAACGAGGCCTATAGGCCACGCAGCACCATATGACATCAACAACGTGACGCAGCGTGCTTGATTAGGTGTTCGTTGACCGACTGATCACGGTCTGTTTCTTCTCCTTCAAACGCATTGCCCCCTCCCCGGGGCCATGCATCTCATCCGTAGCATGCGTAGCTAAATCGCAACTCACGCCCCTCTAAGGTGGTCGGCAACCACCTCTATGTCAAGGACTTGTTGTCCTTCTGGGCAGTATTTAGCATTTTTTTACGGATGATTTGGCCAAGGCAGTCCAGTTTATGGACAAAAACAAGCCGCCCCCCAAAACCAGAGCTGTGGGGGGCGGTGTATTGCATTGCTTCAAAGCGCAGGATGTCATATGGAATCAGTCGATGACTTGGCCATCATTTACTGACCCTGGCGTCGCCAAATCGGCGAATACGGCCCATGTGAACGGGCTTGTGCCCGTCAGGCCGAGGCTTGAGCCAACGCTCGTGCCGCTGCCCTCCTCAACGCCTATGTCCATGGAGGTCATTCCAGTGGCAGGGCCTGATACCGCTGTGATCTCGCCCTCATAGGACAAGAATTCAGCGACTGCGCCACTGATATCGATGCAGAGCCCATCAGGAGCACCGTTCTGCAGTCCGTTGGAAGGCAGGATGATGGAGTAGATCGCCCAGTTGGCACCACTGTCTCCAGCGGTGAAGTCGGCGGCAACATTAAACGTGTTGTATGGCACGCCGCCATTGCCGTTGTAGAGCGTCACCGTCACTGTTGAGGGGTCGAGCTCGTCAAGCAGGACGACTTCGATCATTTCATCAATATCACTGCTTGCATTGTCATAGTGCAGTTCGTTGATGTACGCACCGCTTGCAAGCACTTCGCACTCATCTGGAATGCCATTGCCGTCTGCATCAACACTGGTGCCGTCGGCAATGTCGCATACGTCGCCAATGCCGTTTTCATTGCAGTCGTCTTGGTTCGGGTTGTACAGGTCGCAGTTGTCGAACTTGTCGGGCACGCCGTCGCCATCAGCGTCGGGCAAATCGCCGCCGCCGCAGTCGCCGCCAAACGACGAACCGTTCACTGTTGTGCCAGGCGAGAACAGAGCTCCGTCTGAAGCCACTGTGGAGTGCTTGTAGAAGGTCTCTCCGTAGACGTCTGCGTAGCGTGTAAGTGATTGGTTGTCACCACCTTCGCTTCCGTATGTCACTTCGAGTACCACGTTGCCAGCGGTGTCAATCAAACTAACGGTGTCACCGCCGTTGTTGAATCCGAGGTAGCCCGTTGAGGCTACTTCAATAATGGCACCGCCAAAGTCGCCACCAAAGTCCAGCGGCTCGCCTCCGCCAAAGACAACAAGCGAACAGCCCTGGCCAAGTACAACGTCTGGCCCAATCGTGTGTCGAAGGCCTACGGCATCGTGGATTTCCCAGCCGCCGATGAAGATATTGGCCGACGTCATGTTCACGATTTCGACGAATTCATCTTCGCTGTAGTTGGGATTGCCGTCGCCGTTGGCATCGCCATTGGTGGAATCTGGATCAGCGTGGATCTCATTGATTGCGAAGACTTCGCCTTCACACTCGTCGGGAACACCATTGTCATTGGTGTCAGCGGAGGTGCCATTAGCGATATCGCAGACATCTGCAACGCCGTTGGCATTGCAATCCGGGTCGCATTCATCGGGAATGCCATTGCCATCACAGTCGCTGCTGACGCCATCTGCAATGTCGCAATCATCAGGTGAACCGTTGAAGTTGCAGTCGTCCTCGCAGTTGTCGGGGATCGTGTTTTCGTTGCAGTCTGAGGCTATGCCATCGGCGATGGCGCACAGATCGCCGATCCCATCGCCGTCACAGTCATTCTGGTCTGGGTTGGCTAGCTCGGGGCAATTGTCTTGCCCATCAATCACACCATCGCCATCGGTGTCCGTGAAATCGCAGTAATTTAGAGCGCCAGGCGTGTCCACGAAGTCATCGGCAAAGAAGCCGTTGTCGTACCAGTCGCCATCGGCATCAGGGCACTTGCGAGCGCCGCCAGGCGTGTAGACGCCATCGGGACCCACGGTCGTGGTGCAATACACATGGTCGGAGAACTCGTCGGCTTCTTCAATAAATGCCACGCAGTCCAGCACTGCGGTCCACGGTGTGGCATCCAAGACGCCATCATCATCGGTGTCAAGGTCGTCATCGATGAGACCTGTAAAGCCCGAAACCAGCATGTAGGTCACTTGATCGCCGCTCTCAAAGTTGAGCTCGTAGGTGTAATCTGGCGTGCCCAGAAGCATTTCTGGCTGACCAACGACAAAGAAGCCAGCAACATTTATTGCCAAACCATTTAGGTCGACAGCCTCTTCAATAATGCCGTTTGGTGAGTCGCCCGAACCATCGCCGATGGCGATGAAGGTCAGGCCGTCAAGCGAGGCTCCCGGTTCGCCGATGAGCTCGAAGTATTCGTCAGTATCATCGCCGCCTTGATTGGCTCGGAGCTCATTGAGCATGATGCCATCGCTGCCGCCATTTCCACAATCACTTCCTTGGCACACACTGCCTGGGCCAAGCCATGTGGCAAATTCGCCCTTGGCTTCGCAGTCGGCCTGCGTTTGGTGGTCATAACAAATGGAACTGCCGCCAGCTTCGATACAACATGCGCCAGCACTGACGCCGAAGTTGCTCAGCATGGTGAGCAGATCGTCCACATCGACATCACAATCGCCGTAGGCCATTGGATGGATATCACCTAAGGGCCGAAAAGCCCCGTCGCCAATTTGCCCGAAGCTACTCAGAAGCGAGAGAAGATCATCGACATCGCAGTCCAGATCGCGATCGATGTCGGCTGGATGTGCGGGGAGCAATTCATCGCACGGGTCTGCGCCCATGGATGGGGATGCATTCATCGACTCAACCCAACTGATGTCGGGGTAGCCAATATCAGCGAGGTCGGTCCAGTCATTGATGCCGCATTCGCCCCCGGTGTAAATCCACGATGGTGAGCTTTGTGACTGCGTGTTGGCAGCGACGCTGTAGGCAGGCGCTTCCGAGAATGAAGGCATGCTTAGCTCGACGAACACCAATGCGCTTCCTGTCTTTGGATGGGCGTCGATGTTCAGGGGCGGGTTGAAACTGGCAATCAACTGGGTCTCGCCAGAGTTTGCGGGAATAGCCACCATGGCCTCGCCTTGAAATGTCATTGAGCCACCGGGAATGCCGTCGTCGTCGCTATACACGCGGATCGCAGCATCGCTGCTCGAACTGGTCCACTCAAGTGTCCAAGTGACACAGTGAATCTCGACCGGGGTTCCGGCGAGTTCAGTCTGGTGTAAGTCGTGCATTCGTCCGAAGGACTGGGCGGGGGTATCCGCGCCGTAGCACAGCAGGGAGGCGCTTGCCTCAACTGAGCCTGCCCCTTCTGCAATGTCGCTGGTGCCGTCGCACACGCCAGCGGATGCGCCGCTTGCAAGTGTAAGGCTGGTAAGAGTTACGGCGATAGCGCACGAACGGCTGGGCAGGCTGATCATTTGGGACTCCTCTTCGTCCATTGGCGGACTGTCCGGTTTCAGTCTAAACCGATCCAGCGTAAATGCGAGCCTGAGTCCACAATTATTATTGGCGTTTCAGCGTCAGTTCAGATAGCCCTGGCGATGGGAGGTAGGGGGTTGAGCATTCGCTGGGCCGCTTCCGCGCGAGTCTGAATCAACGCTGGATTTAGCAGGGGCAGGCGAACGTCGATCTGAGCACCTTCAGTGCTTATGAGCCGAATCAAGGTGCCATTTGTCAGTCTGGTTGCCGCCTGGGGCGCGAGATCGTAAATCCGTTCTCGGGCATTGATCTGGCGGGTAACGAGGCCAGCATCACGCAACTGCCGCAGATTGTGGCTTACCAGGCCAATGCTGGCATTGACTGATCTGGCGATGCCCCCTACATGACTGGGGCCTTTGGCTAGGCAGCCAAGGATGGCAAGGCGAAGGCGTCCGCCGAGCAAACTCAAAAGTCGGTCCGCAGTGAGGTTGGTTGCTTTGGGTGTCTGAAATGTATGTGTGAGGGGCGAACGGTCCATCGTACTGCCCTCCTTGGCGGGCCCCGGGACGGGCTCGTCAATTGGTTGGTGTGACGTGCTCTGGCCACGTCCCTATGGTTGTATTCGGCCGCTGGTGCGGCAATCACTGAGCGGCTGTTGGGTACGAGCAGCACGGTGGGAAGTTCGAGGTGACTTGAACTCTTTAAGAGGGGTGCTAGAGCAGCCAGAGCATGCCACCAGCGACAACGGCAAGACCAATTGCGACAAGACCCCAGCCCACGCCTCGGGCAATCCGGCGGCCCCGGGCTGATCCCGAGGCGCGCCGTGGACTACCGGAGGTGGGACTCGAACCCACACTCCCTAAACGGGAAACGGATTTTGAATCCGTCGCGTCTGCCAATTCCGCCACTCCGGCTACTTGCGGGCATCATCGCTGATTCCGCCACGACTTGCCACCTGTGTCAGGAAGTGGCATGTCGCCAAAGCATCAATGCGTGTGCAACTACACTGCCGGGTATGTCCACGCGAACGACCAAGGGAAAAAAACGGCACCCCTCAAAGCCAAGTCAGCGGGGCTCGGCGGTGCCTGAAAGAGATCAGCCACGTTCATCAGGACCTGTCAAAGTCCTGCTTCCCTGGCTGCTCCTACTTGTCATGGCAGGGGCTGTTGTCGCTGTTGGGCTTGACCTGAGCAATGGTAAGCCTACTTCCGTTGGAGAGACGTCACAGAATCAAGCGAATCGCGAGGCCGCGCCGGGCGCCATCGCAGGTCAACTTGCTCCTGACGTGTCATCATCCCAGAGGGCATCAACTGCCACATCGTCTCCATCCCTAGTACGTCCTGGTGTGGCAACTGGGGCCGCGTCACAAGGTCCGCCCACAAAGATATCCAGTGTCAGGTTCGATCCGCCACTTATTCAGTGGGGGTTCTTGGCGCCCGGCGAGGTCAAATTGATGGGTGCTACGGTGACGAACGAAGGCCATGAACCTATTCGCTTTACGGGCGCAATGAAGGGGTGTTCCTGCACCACTGTCGACGTGGCTGCTGTAGAACTTCAGCCAGGTGAGACGTTGCCCTTCTCCGCAACGATGACAGCGGGGCTCACCCCAACCTCAAAGGCGAGCAAGATTTCCCTTGTGCTTGAGGATCATGTACCCATTTCTATCCCCACTGATGGTGAGATTGTGCGAGGTATTCGCGTTTCGCCGCGGCGGATGGCGGCGGTCAATCGAAATGCGCAGGATCGAAATGCACCGGGTACTGCGGCAACATTGCGGCGAATTCGATTCGATGCACCTGAGGGCAGGCCATTTCGAATTCTTAGGGTTGACGGGGTGGATGTCAGTACGTTTCCCCTAGGCGCTGGCTTGTTACAACCAAAACCAGTGCAGACATTCATTTTTGATGACTTGAAACAGTTCGATCCTGAAACCGGCCTCGATGCAAAGGGCACGCCGATTAAGTTGTTTCGCCTCGTGGAGACCGATCATCCTGATGCGGCTGTCATTGAAGTACCCGTGGATCACCCGATGCGCATTGCACAGTTGCAGCCCCGTGGCAGTCGTCCATGGTTCTTTGTGGAGAACAGGTTTGTGGCCGACACAGTGGCGCCTGGGGCATCGACCATCGTTGATGTGCCATTGCTCGTGGACACTCGAGTGCCATGGGAGCCACCCACGGCGGTCGCATCTCTGAGCAATGCCTTTCACGCACGGCTAGTTGGGCTGGAACCCGATGGGAGAAAGCAGCGTGCGCGTATTGAAGTGACCCCTACGTTGTCATCGGATGGGGCCTATATCGGCGACCTTGAGTTTGAGAGTGCCAACTTCAGCGTGACCGTACCGCTGATCGGTGCGGTTCGAGTGCCAGGTGGCGACCCATGATCGTGACAGCCATTATCCCCGCGGCGGGATCAGGCAGTCGATTTGGTGACGACAAACTTGCGCGCAGTCTTGGCGGTAGACCTGTGCTTGTACGAGCTGTTGAGGCGCTGTCTCGCCGCGATGAAGTGCGGGACATTATTGTTGCCGCTCCGCCCAATGGCATGGACGAATTTCGAGAGCGATTCGGTGCCGTGCTGGGCTTTCTCGGTGCGACCATTGTTCAAGGCAGTGCAGTGGAACGTTGGGACACCGTTGCGCATGCGATGGAATTCGTACCGGAAGACTCCTCGCACATTGCAGTGCATGATGCTGCTAGGCCGTGTCCCGATGAGGCAATGCTTGACCGACTCTTCGGGGCTGCCGATCATGTCAGTGCCGTTGTGCCGGGAATCGCCGTGTCCTCGACACTTAAAGCAGTCAACTGGGATGGGGCAGTCACCCTTCGTGATGAAGACGTGCTTGCTGATTCTATTCTCGGCGAAGGCTCGGACCCTGGCATTGGCGCAGTGCCTATTGTCAAGACGGTTGATCGCGTTAATCTGATGCTGGTGCAAACACCACAGATTTTCGACGCACAGTTGCTCCGGCGGGCGTATCAGGAGGCTGATCCAGCGGGATGTACTGACGAGGCATCGCTTGTCGAGCGCCTCGGCGAATCGGTTTATGTTGTGGAAGGTGATCCGCTCAATGTCAAATTGACGCACGCCGCTGACTGGGCTTTGGCCGAAGCGGCTTTGGCTCGACGGAGTTCGGCAAAATGACATCAGGCTCTTCAAAAACTGTATCGACAACGGTCAGCGTCATCGTGCCTACGTACGAGGAGGCGGTCAACTTTCCGGAACTCATCGATCGAATCAGCGCTCTACGTGGGCAATTCACTTCCCTTGAGCTGATCATCGTGGACGATAACTCTCAGGATGGTACGCCCGAGGTTATTGCGCGTCTTGCGCAGGATTGGGTTCGACTTATTGTGCGAACGACTGATCGCGGTTTGAGCAGCGCAGTGATTCGTGGATTGTCCGAAGCCAACGGCGACGTGCTTATCGTGATGGACGCTGACTTGTCTCATCCGCCGGAGGTCATCGGGGACATGGTGGCTGCCTTGCAGGAGGGGGCTGACTTTGTAGTTGGTTCGAGGTACGTGCCAGGGGGCTCAACCGAAGATGGCTGGGGTGTGCTGCGATGGCTCAACTCAAAGGTCGCCACCTGGATGGCTCGTCCATTTACAACAGTTCGTGATCCAATGAGTGGTTTTTTAGCGATGCACCGACACACCTGGGCAGCCGCAGTCGACCTTGACCCAGTTGGATACAAGATTGGGTTGGAGTTGGTGGTGAAGTGCCGTTGCACACACGCCGTCGAGGTGCCGATTCATTTCTCCACTCGCATACGGGGGGAAAGCAAATTGTCGCTTAGTGTGCAGATGCAATATCTGTTGCACATCGTGCGGTTGATGCGTTGGAAGTTCCCTGGCTGGTCGAGCTTTCTACCCTTTGCGGCCGTTGGCGCATCGGGCATGGGAGTCTATGTTGGCCTCTTAGCGTTGTTTGGAGTCTTCTGGGCTTCAGCTGCAACTTGGCAGGTAGCGATTCCAGCGGCACTGGGTGCGATGGCATGGAACTTCTTGTTGGATCGCTGGCTTGCGTTTTGGTACGCCGATCGCGCAGGCATACTCAGGCAATTTCTCGGCTTTGTGGCGATTTGTTCCGTGCCAGTTGCGATCAACATTCTCGTGACAACGTGGCTTGCTGATGATGCCATGGTGACACCTCTGGCGGGTTTGATCGGTAGCCTCGTGGGATCGGCCGCCGGGCTCATATTCAATTGGATGATGACTCGCTGGCTTGTATTTGGCGAGACCAAGGGGAATGTCAGGGCGCCTGGTTGAGTGCACTGAGCCGTTGATCGACGAGCGTCAGCGCAGCGTTGAAGTCCACGTCGCCGCTTCCATGCAATCGCTGCCATATCCAGTGAGCGCTTTGGCCTCGCCGCAACAGTGCTTCTTGCTGATGTAGATTTGCAGTCTGGGTGTCCAGAAAGTCGCCAGTTGATTCAATTCCCTTGAGATCAACACGAAGTTGCAACCACTGGGCGTAAGTGCTGCATGCCACGGAGTTGTCGGTTGGCTGGAAGAGTACTTCGCCATCTGGGCCTGAGACAACGGCAATGTTTGCAGCGGTAACGACTTCCCCTCGATCATCGCAGGCGGATATGGCGAGCGCCATGCTTGTGAGGATCAATGAAGTGCGTGTGTTGATGGTCATGTGGAATCTCCTGAGCGTGATAGGATCAAGGAGCACCTTATCGCGCTGTCGCCAAAGCGTCGGCGAGATACGAGCCGGTGCGGCTTTGGGCAACTTCTGAAACCGACAAGGGTGGACCTGAAGCAACGAGTGTTCCGCCGCCGGCGCCACCCTCAGGACCAAGGTCCACGATCCAGTCTGCGGCCTTGATGACATCGAGGTTGTGCTCGATCACAATGAGCGTATGGCCTCGATCTGCAAGTCGTTGCAGCACACAGAGCAGTCGATCCACGTCTGCGAAGTGAAGTCCGGTCGTTGGTTCATCGAGCACGTACAGCACCCGGCCCTGTCGACTGGCCCCGAGTTCTCGTGCTAGTTTAACTCGCTGTGCCTCGCCGCCAGACAGCGTGGGGGCAGTTTGGCCAAGCTCTATGTACCCAAGGCCAACTTGATCAAGGCACGACAGCATGCGATGAATCATGCTGTGTGCCTCAAAGAAGTCCGCTGCAGTCTCAATGGTCATGCTAAGAACGTCGGCAATTGTCTTGCCTCGCCACAAGACATCGAGCGTCTGGGGGTCGTAGCGAGTTCCCTTGCATGCGTCGCACGTGACAAACACATCTGGAAGAAAGTGCATTTCGATGCGTTTGACGCCCTGGCCGGCGCACACTTCGCAGCGGCCACCTTTGACGTTGAAACTGAATCTACCTGGCTCCCATCCTCGCATCCTCGCCTCTTTGGTTGTGGCGAACAATTTCCGAATGGGGTCGAAGATGCCCGTATACGTGGCGGGGTTGGATCGTGGCGTTCGGCCAATAGGAGATTGGTCAACTTGAACGACACGATCAATGTGATGCAATCCGTTGATCCGTTTGTGTTCGCCTGGCAGCACACGTGCCTCGTGCAGTTGTCGCTGCGCGGCTTTCAGAAGGACTTCGTTGACCAGTGTTGACTTGCCCGATCCAGAGACGCCCGTGACGCAAATCAGGCCGCCAAGTGGAAACGTGACATCGATGCTTTTCAGATTGTGGGCGTTGGCGCACTTCACGGTGATGGCGCGTTTCGTGCTGAGTGTTCGAGGTTCTTGTTGGGCGGATCCAACGCGCTTATCGCCCCGCAAATAGTCGCCGGTGATGGAGTTGTCGTTAGTTTCGATGGCCTTCACTGAGCCTTGTGCGACCACCTTGCCACCATGCACGCCAGCACCGGGCCCCATGTCAATGACATGGTCTGCCGAGCGAATCATTTCCTCGTCATGCTCGACCACTAGTACTGTGTTGCCAAGGCTCACGAGACCTCGCAATGTTTCAATGAGACGAGCATTGTCACGTTGGTGCAGTCCAATTGTTGGTTCGTCTAGCACGTAGCACACGCCGACGAGTCCGGAGCCAACTTGCGTGGCGAGTCGGATCCGCTGCGCTTCACCACCCGAGAGTGTGTTGGCCGCTCGGTCGAGTGTGAGGTACTCCAAGCCAACGCTTTGAAGGAATCCCAGCCGCGCATCTACTTCGCGGCGAATTGGGGATGCAATCGCTTGAGTCTCGCTAGTTAATTCAAGTGACTCAACAAATGCACGTGCATTGGTGATTGTCATTCGCCCCACGTCAGCGATGCTCGCTGCCGTGCCACTCTTGTCGTGCAAGAGGACGTGTGTGCTTTCAGGTCGAAGACGTGCGCCGTGACAATCAGGGCAGGTCTGCTGCGTCATGTAATCGCTTAATCGATCACGCACGTTGTCGCTTTCGGTTTCTCTCCATCTTCGAGTGAGATTGGGAAGGACTCCTTCAAACTTGAACCCTGATGTTGAGCCGTGGAGCAGCAACTGTTGTTCATCGCGTGTCAAGGTCGAGTACGAGGTGCCCTTGGCAACTGAGGTGTGTTCGCGAAAACGTCGCAATTGGCGTGCGTACCACGAATTCATGCGTTTGCCATTGCGTCGCCATGGAACAATTGCGCCGCCATCAAAGGCGAGCGTTTCATCGGGGATTACTAAGCCCCGATCAAATTCTCGAATCGAGCCCAGCCCGTCACATCGGCGGCAGGCGCCGTGAGGGCTGTTAAATGAAAACAGTCTTGGTTCCATCGCTTCAATGCTGCATTCTGGATGCGCTGTACAGGCAAGGTGCTCTGAGTAGCGTGTTGTGGCCCAGTCCTCTCCATCTTGAACGAGGGCAAGCAGCAGGCCCCCGCCAGCACGAAGTGCCGTTTCAACGGACTCAGCAAGTCGCTGTCGCACATCAGGCCCAGCCACGATGCGGTCAACCACTGCCTCGATGTCATGCATCTCATATCGACCAATACCAAGTGGGTTTTCGCCACCACGAATGAGCACTTCGCGGAGGTCCATCATCTCGCCATTCACACGCACCCTGACGAACCCGCTGCGTTGAAGATCCTCTAGGACTTCCTTATGGAAGCCCTTCTTTCCGCGAACAATGGGTGCACAGAGGATCAGCCGCGTACCTTGTTTGAGTTGCATCAGACGTTCCACAATGGCCGCAGGAGCGGTGCCTTCGATCGGGCGGCCGCACGTCCCCCCTCCAGGCGTGATTGCCCAGCAGGTCGGTCGGCCCGTGCGGGCGTATAGCAGCCGCAAGTAATCCTGAATTTCCGTGGTTGTTGCAACCGTTGAGCGTGGGTTGTGCCCGCCACTACGTTGTTGGATTGCGATGGTGGGGGGAAGGCCTTCAATCGCCTCTACCTGCGGCTTGGACAATTGTTGCAGGAACTGACGCGCATAGGCCGTCAGTGATTCCATGTACTTGCGTTGGCCTTCGGCAAAGATCGTGTCGAACGCCAATGAAGATTTACCAGATCCCGACACGCCTGTAATAACAACCAGTTGGTCGCGTGGAATACGCACGTCAATGGTATCCAAATTGTGTTCCGCTGCGCCTCGAACCGTGATGGCCGGACCGCTGTGGCGTTCGTCACGCGGGCGTGCGCGAGCCATCGATTCAGCCCAATTCCCTGCGTTGGAATAGCAGGACACCAAGTGACAGTGCTACGAGTGTGTACAGGGCGCCGTATCCAATGGACGACAGCAAGTAGCCACCTGGAATGAGGACACCTTGTGTCAGCGCGTCACTCAGCCAGAGCACCTGAAAATTAGGCACCAGACCATAGACGGCTTTGAGGCTGTACCAGGGTAGGGTTTCCCAGCCTTGGGCGAAGGTCGTTAGTGGAACGGTTGCCACTTCGATTGTCTTGGTGATGGCTTCGGGTGATTCGCCAATTCGATTCAGTGTTGTGACGACATCAACTGTCTCGACATCGCCGGCGATCTGAGCGCGTTCGAGCCAAGTCGCCTCGATGCGATGGATGGGCCTGGCAAAGAGCCAATCTGATAACAGGCCGACAATCAGCGTTGAGAGCGTTGCAAGCAGCGTCATGAGCTGTCCGAGCCGGGTCGAAAACGCGATGGCAAATGCTGCAAGCATGCACTCGGCAACGGCAATGCCTACGACCGCCAGCCAGAGCTGCCCATTGAAGTTGTCCCACATTGGTTGTCGTGAAAAGTCCGGCTCAAAGTTCAAGGCAAGCAAATACGCAATGAGTAACAGCGGCGTGATGACGAACAATGCAGTGCTTGTAAAGACAGTGCCGTAGAAGTAATTGCACCAGACTGCGACAAGCAAGCCGATGATGAGGGCTCCAAATCCGAAAACGAGTACTGGTACGTGAACTGGGTCGCGGACGGTCTCGATAACAGCGTGCATTTCCGTGAGCATGAACACCACGGATAGACACAAGATTGCCAGCATCAGGGCTAGGGCGACTCCAAGAAACTTGCCCAGTAAAAAAACCACCCGGCTTACGGGTTTGGAGATGACCGTAAGCGCGGTCTTCTGGGCAATCTCGCGGCCCAGCACACCGGTGGCGATGAACGCTGCCAGGACAGCCCCTCCGGTGAAGACCGTGGCCAGGCCGATATCAATGAGCATTCGCTGATCGTCGCCCATCGTAAAGGCTGCCAAGGGATTGCTCATGACAATCAGCAGGGCCGCGCCCGCCACAACCACAAGCGTGATGGGTTGGCGGACGCTCTCAAAAAAGGTATTCCAAGCAATGGCCAGCAACTGCGTCGGCATTGGGAGGAATAGTACGTGCAGGCGAGCACCGGGGAGCGAGTTGGCCTGAAGTAGGGGCAGGTTCGCCGTCAACCCAGCCGCCGTGGTACATTTTCGCCTCCGTCGCCACCGATTGTCGAACCGGCGGCCGTCGAGTCGAGTACCCCCAGCCAAGACCGGCTCATCCGAAACGGGCCATGGGCCTCAGGAGCATCAGACTTCCAATGCGTGTGGATCACCTTGCCTACCAGCGGGCACTCAACATCACCGTGTTCGGACTGTTGTTGCAGTCGGCCGTTGGTGCCGTCTTGCTCGTTTTTGGACTTGCAGTGGATGACACCCCATCGGTGGTCGCAGCATTGTGGTGCCTTGTGGGGCTTGTTCCATGGTTGGGCCTGCTGGTGGTGTTTGCCCAGCATCGTCTCGAGCGACTTGAATCCCTTGAAGAGGATGAACTGAGCGGGTCAGGTGCGGCAGCTTTGTTTGAACGATCAGGCGAGGCCATTCGGCCCGCTGCAAGGCGACTTCGGCAAACCTATCGCTGGATTCTGCCTGGGTTTTCAGTTGCCTTCGCGTTGGGGTTGGTCATTGCAGGATGGTTGATGCTTGCGCATTTGCAAAGCGACGAGCTTGTCGTAATGCCGCTGACCCAACATCAGGGATGGCTTGAGGCAATCGTGCTCGCAGCTGCCGCCTTGTCATTCGTGTGCTCACGTTATCTCGCGGGCATGGCGGCGCAAGAGTCGTGGCGGCATCTCCGCGCCGGGGCCGGACAGATGGGTGGCATGTCAATAGTTCTTGCTGCCCTAGCAGTTGGTGTTGGCTTTCGGTTCTTCGATGTTGATGGTGTGGTGCAAGCCGTGGCCTGGGCTATTCCAGTGCTCATGTTTGCCGCTTCGCTTGAAGTGATCTTGTCGATCGTGCTCAATGCCTATCGGCCGAGGCGCGCTGGGGAATTCCCACGGGCATCATTTGATTCCCCGACACTCAGTTTGTTCGCGCAGCCCGGTTCCGTCGTTCGATCGATCAATGAAGCGGTCAATTACCAATTCGGCTTCGATATCACCAGTTCCTGGGGCTATCAGTTATTGCTTCGCAGCAGTTTGAGTCTAGGTGGCCTAGCCATTGTGGTGCTGTTGCTGATGAGCACGGTTGTGGTTGTTGGCCCTCGTGAAGAAGGTTTGCGGCTGCGCAGCGGTGCCATTGTTGAATCTGCCGAGTCGCTCATTCGCCCCTCAGGCCCATTCGCCAAATGGCCATGGCCTATCGAAACGTCACACGTGTGGGACGTCACGACACTGCAGACCTTGCCTGTCACACCAATTCCTGAAGGAAACCCGCGGTATCACGATTGGCGAGAGCCTCCCAAACTTGCAGGTGGCGAGTTTGAGCCGGCATACATCGTTCGACCTTCGTCACTTGGCGAGGCTGATCCCGCGGCGGACGATCAATTTTACATCAGTAGGAAGCCCTTCGCTTTTGTCGTGCCAGATGTTCGACTGGTTTGGCGCATTCAAGGCGACTCGCTTTTGAAGTACTTGGATTTTGTGCCTGATGACCGCCAGCCACGACAGTCCTTGACGCAGCAGCAGCGGTCGCTGCAGTTGATCGCGAACGCTGAAATGACGCGCCTATTCGCAGGACTGCGGCTTGATCAAGTGCTTTCGACGGATCGCAATGATTTGGGCAGGATGTTGATGAAGAACATCCAGCGTCGGTTGGATGCACTGGACGCAGGGGTCGAGTTGGTTGCCGTAGAGGTGCCGGACATGCGGCCGCCAAAGGATGTGGCGATTAAGTTTGAGTCATTGCCCGCAGCTGCGCAGCAGCGCCAGCAGTGGGTGGCCACTGCAGAGCGCAATAAAGTGTCACGCTTTACACGTGTGGTTGGCGACGGTGATCTCGTCGACCCCGTCATCGCCGCTATCGATGCGTTTGAGGTGAAGGAAGAGCATCTCGTGGAAGTTCGTGATGCCCACGGTGAAGACTCCGCGGAGGCTAAGGCGGCAAAGGCAGAGGTCGACAAGGCATCCGACGAAGTGGTTGGATTGCTCAGTAGGGGCGGCGGTCAGGCTTGGCAAACAATCGCGTATGCCGAGCGAGATTCATGGCTTGGGCTGATGCGAGAGCGCATCCAAGCCAGCCGGCTGAAAAGTCAGGAAGCGTCTTGGAATGCAGCGCCATCGCTCTACCGTCAGCGCGCAATCATGGACGTGTACGCACGAATGCTTCCTAATCTTCGTAAATACGTCGTCGGGGTGGATCCGTCCAGGCTCGATCTTAATGTTGAACTACGCGAGCACGCATCGCCAAACACAGTGTTCTCCGATGCCGTGTCCTCGGGTAATCCTGATGGCACAGAGGGCAGCCCATAGTCATGAAGAAGTCTTTCGCAATCGTGGTCGGTCTCATCGTCATTCTCGTGCTAGGGGTATTCAGCACGACGTTTACGGTGAAGTACAACGAGATCGCTATTCGTAGCCGGTTTGGCAAAGTTGACGAGTCCAGCATTGTTCGCGAGCCGGGCCTGCACTTCAGGCTTCCGTTCTTCGTGGACTCAATACACCATCTGGACACGCGACTCCAACTGCTTCCTTCGCCGCTGGTGACGATTCAAACAAAGGATGGCCACCAGTTTGTTGCGGAGGCCTTCTTGCTTTGGCGTATCGATCAGGATGGCACCTCGCCGCTGGCCTTTTACGAGTCCTATCCAGATCTTCTTTCTGCCAAGATGGCCCTCACAACACAATTCCGTGATGCAATTAATGCCATCGGGCAGTGGGAACTCGATGAGTTGCTCAGCGAAGACAGTGCGTTGCCCGAGGCAGAAGCTGCGGTGTTGGCGAAAATGCAAGAGGTTGCCAGTACTGGAGTAAAGCCAGTCGCCGCGGGGATTAGCAGGCTTGTCTTCAAGGAGTCCACGACCGGGGAAGTCACACGGCGGATGCAGGCTCGGCGTGAAACACTCGCTGACAATGAGCGCACGCGCGGCGAAGCGGAGGCGCAGCGTATTCGCTCGCAAGCTGACACCACGGCCGAGAAGATTATGGCCTTTGCAGCGCAGCGAGCCCAGGAAATCCGTACTAAGAGCGAAGAGCGTGCTGCGGCGTATCTCGCGCAGATGAGCCAGGATGAAGAGCTTGCAGTCTTCCTTATCTGGATCGATACGCTTGAGCAGGCGCTTTCTCGCAACACAACCGTTCTTTTGGAAACAGACCAAATGCCATGGGCGCTGCTTGACACATCCCGCATCAAGGCCCTGCAAGGTGCCGATGCAGAGGCCCCATCGCCGTGATTGGCCACGATCAAGATATGGATCCGGTCAACGGTGATGCGTCATTGGCGACTCGCCGTGGAGCGTCCGAGCGACTCGCCGTAGCCGGGGAGGTGAGTTCTGAAGCACAGCTTCGCGAGGCGATGGATCCGGCCAACAGGTCGCTCAACGAAGCCTTGCATCTGAGCTTTCGAGTGCTTCAGATCGCGATCGTTGCACTCCTCGTGTTGTTTCTATTTTCGGGCTTCCGCACGGTTGATAACGCTCAAAGTGGCGTTGCAACCGTATGGGGTCGAATCGTCGATCCCGCTGGGCTCGAGCCTGGGTTGGCGACTAATTGGCCGCCGCCAATCGGCGGTTTCGTACTCTTTCAGGCAGAAGGCCGCAGCGTCACCGATGGCAACGCATTCGTTTCACAAATGTTGTTGTCGCACGGTGAGGCTAGGTCAGTGCAGAAGGCCGTCACCACGGACAGGCTTCGGCCCGAGCAAGACGGCTCGATGCTGACAGTCGGTGGTGAGATTGGACACATTCGTGCTCAGGCGAGCTACAGGGTTTCGTCTCCGGCGAGATTTCTTGAAACAGTCGTTGATCGTGATGCCGACTTGCTTGTTCAGTTAGCGCTCCAGCGCTCAATTGTACAAATCGGAGCCAGCCATACGCTCCAGTCGCTTCGCGAGACATTGACAACCGACGGTTTGCGATCCATGATCCGTGATGAGGCACAATCGTTGTTGGACCAATCCGGTTCCGGATTGCGTGTCACGTCTGTTGAACTCAAGCAAGAACCGCTTCCGCCTGCGGCAGTGCAGAAGAACTTCGAGAACTACAGCCAGGCCCAACAGCAAGTCTCGGCGAATGTCGAGCAAGCGCGCAAGGCGGCACAGGAGACTCTGATTACGGTTGCCGGTGCGATGCATGAGGAACTCGCTGCGCTCATTGATGAATATGAGAGTGCCTATGAAAAGGGCGACGCGGCAGAAGCATCTGCGGTATTGATTCGATTTGATGCCGCAATCAGCCGCCCCGACGTTGCTGGCAGTGTTGCCAAAATGATGGACACCGCACGTCGGCACAAAATCAGTATTGAGCAAACGCTTGGTCGCGATGCTCGCTTGTTCTCGGGTTTGCAGAATGCGTATCGCCAACAGCCCAATGTCGTCATTGCACGGAGGTGGCTGGAGGCTGCTGGTCGTGTGTTCGGAAAGCCCGACATCGAAGTGTTCCAACTCCCCCCGGGGCTTGGTCGGTTGAAGGTTGATCTCACCGGTAGTCAGGCGGTTCGTGATTTGCGACGATCGCTGCGATTGGATCGCGTGGACGCTGAAGCATGGAATGCTGGTTTCAGCGGCTCTGCTGCGGACCAATTCCAGCGCATCGAGGAGATCAAGATGGAACGTGCCGGGCGACAGTTGGCAGTCGATGAGAAAGGTCGCATTTCCGGCCAGCGGGAGAAGAACTAATGGTGCGCGACGCATTGGGATCCGGTGCGTTGGTTGATGCAGCTGGGCTGACGAAGATCTTTCGCGATTTTTGGATGCGGGCTCGCGCCAAGGCGGTTGACGGAATCGACTTTGCAATCGAGCCGGGTACGATTTTCGGCATGCTTGGTCCCAATGGATCGGGCAAAAGCACGACTATCAAGATGATTTTGGGTCTCCTTCGCCCCACGAGTGGTCGGCTTGCTGTTTTTGGGCGACCGCCAACCGATGTTGCGGTCAAGAAACACATCGGCTTTCTGCCTGAAGAGTCATATCTCTACCGCTACCTCACGCCACTTGAGACATTGGATTACTACGGGCAGCTTTTTCGCATCGGGCGAGCCGAGCGGCGCCGTCGGTCAGAGGAGTTACTGGAGATGGTCGGTCTTTCCGCCGTGGCGCATCGACCTGTAGGCGAATTTTCAAAGGGCATGACCCGTCGTATCGGTTTGGCCCAAGCTTTGATCAACGACCCCGATTTACTCATCCTTGACGAGCCAACCAGTGGCCTTGACCCAATTGGGACACGGCAGGTGAAAGAACTGCTCATAGAGTTGCGAGGTCGCGGTAAGACCATTCTGTTGAGTTCACATCTGCTTGGCGATGTCCAAGATGTTTGTGATGACATGATCATGTTGTATGGCGGCCGTATTCAAGCCCGCGGTACCGTAGATGAGCTGTTGGCCGATACGAACCACACACTTATTAAAGCTCCGCGGCTAGAGCCCGCGGTCATTGATAAGGTTGAGCATGTGCTTCGGGAGGCGGGGGTTGCAATTGAAAGCATTGAGACACCGCGGCAGCGGCTCGAAGACCTGTTCATGACCATCGTTGAAGAGGCCAGGGCTGCGCAGATGGCGACGTCGGGTGCGACCAGTGGGGGAACAACCGCTGAGTTCCTTACACAGGGGGAGCCTGTTGACGAAGCCGAGGCTCTGCTTGAACATCTTGAGCGAGGTGCCATGCAGGTCGAAGCGGCGCCTCGTGTTCCTGTCCCAGTGCCTGATACGACTGAACAGACTGATACGTCATCCATTGTGGACCATCTTGTTGGACAGAATGATCCGTCGTCTAAGGCTAGCGATGCAGCGGCATCGCATGATGCCAGCGTGATCGACGGTTTGCTTGGAGACAATGACTCCGCAGATGATGCCCCTAGGGAAGCAGACGATTGAGTCTCATCGAGGCTCTTCATCGCCGGTTGGAAGATCTGCAGCGCAGCTTGTGGTTTCGTGTTATTGCGTCGGTGGCGGTCGTTGCGACTTCTGCCTACTACTTTGGCCGTGCGGCGATAGAGGGACAGGCGTTTATAGACCGATCCACGGTGATCATTGAAGAGATGATTGGGGATCAGGCCCATGTTTGGGCAACTGACCTTCTTGAGACTGGCCGGGCGGAACTGCCCGGGGGCGTAGTGGAGTTGGATCCGGCCATCGTTCAAACGCTGGTCACCCCCGAAGGTGAGATCGGTGATCCCTTGGAGTTGGCGTCACTCATGCTTGGGCCACTTCAGCCTGACAATGTTCCCGATTGGATGTGGAAGCAGCCTTCGGCGACCTGGGGCATGGCTGGCGCTTCAGCAGCGACTGGATTGCTCGTCATTTGGACTGGGCTCGTCCCGCTGTTTGTTTTGATTGGCGGGTTCGCTGTGATTGGGGCTGTCTTGTTGGTCGCAGCTGGAATGAACGACGCTGCGCTGGCCCTTGGTTCAGCTGCTGCATTGCTGATGATGTTCCATGGCCTGATGCGTGTCCTTGTACTGGTGCTTGAGCCACTTGGGCCAGGTGGGGCAGTTGCGGCGACTGTCTTGCGTGAGTCGACGCGAAGCCGAGTTGCGCTTGCATTTGTGGTTGCGTTGCTGATTCTGCTTCCACTGCTGCCACTGAGTTTAGATACAACTGCACCGCTTCGCCATCAAGTGCAAGCACTGCTCGATCGAAGCCTGAGTCTCACCTTCGCAATGGTTGCGGTGATGACCATGACCATCGGGTGCAGCACCATCGCTTTTGACATTCGCGATCGGCACATCTGGCATCTAGTCACAAAGCCGCTGGGAACTTGCCGATATCTTTTGGGCAAGTGGGGCGGCGTGCTCGCGCTGAACGCTGTACTTTTAGTGGTTGGGTCTACCTTTGCCGCCGCGTGGACGGGGTATTTGCGTTGGTCGCCTCCGCCGGAATCCATGGACGCTGGCCGCGATGTATCAATTGTTGCCAATGAAATTCTTACAGCCCATGCAGAGCGACTGCCGGATTATCCACCTCTGACTGAAGAGGAGGTGCGCAGTCGCGTCGAGGCCATTATCGCGGAGGATCCTGAGTACGCCCAATTTGTAGATACATCACCTCCCCCTGCACTTGTCAGGGCGCTACGGGCGGAAGTCCGTGAAGTGCATGGTCTTGATCAACGGCGTGCAGAGTCAGTTCTGAATCAGGCAGAAGATCCTTGGGAAACGGTTGTCTTTAGTGGACTGGATGAGGCCAAGGAGCTCGGGCTTCCACTGCGTCTTAGATTCAGGATGAACGGTGGCAGTTCAGATGAACATCAACGTCGACTCATAGGCATCGCGGTCAATGGGCAGTTAGAGAATGGGCGAGTCGGCGCATTTAAGCCAACGTTGAGGCAACAAATTGTCTTGTCCCCCGAGGCAGTACGCGAGGATGGCACGGTAGAGGTGACATTTGTCAACCTGACGCACTGGCCCGTGCCCGCGGGAACCGAATGGCGTGCGGCGAATCTGAGGGCTATCGCCGAAGCGCCGCCTCAGCGAGAGCCATTTGCGATTCTGTGGGAGCCACGAGATGTAGAGTTGCTGTATCCCGCAGGTGGATTTATGGGCAACTATACGCGTTGCATGCTCGTGCAGTGGGTGCGACTTGCAGCACTTGCCGCCGTGGCGTGTATTTCTGCGACGTTTCTGAGTTTCCCTGTAGCTTGTTTGGCGTCCTTGACCATTCTGGTTGGCGCGGTGCTTGGCCCATTCCTCGCCATTGCACTTGGTTTCTTTGCCCCGCCTCCTTTCGAAATGGTTGAGGGAATCGGGGAAACGATCGCCTGGGGAATGGACAGTTTCATTCGAACCATTGCCTCGTCGCTTGTGTACATGCTTGGTGCCTTTGGTGAGTTCGCTCCGGTTGATAAAGTCATCCAAGGCAGGCTTGTCGGATGGGGCATGGTTTGGCGCAGCATGCTGCAACTGGGCGTGTTCTGGTGTCTGCCCCTTCTGCTCATGGGTTGGCTCATTCTTCGAAGCAGGCAATTGGCCATTTACAGCGGAGACTCCTGAGCACCGTGTCGCATGATCGAGTCATTCAAGCCGCAGCTGCCGCGGTTATCGTTGGTGGGGCTGGGGCAGCCTCATTCATTGTCCCAGCATTGGTGGAAGATGCTGAGCGGCATACGTTGCGCTATACGGACGCTTCCATTGAGAACGCGCCTCCAATTGTGGCTATTGGCACGGCTATTGGTGCGTTGCGAGGTCTGATTGTTGATTGGCTCTGGATCAAGGTCAACATGATGCAGGACCAGGGGCAGTACTACGACATTCTCGAGGACGCTCGTCTCATCACCAAGCTTCAGCCACGATTTGGTCCGGTGTGGACCTTTCATGGTCACAACATGGCATACAACCTGTCGGTGCAAACCAGCACCCCAGAAGAGCGGTGGGAGTGGGTTCGCAAGGGCATCGACCTGCTTCGTAACGAAGGCCTTCGATACAACCCAAACGACATCATGCTCTATAAAGATCTTGCCTTCTGGCTTGATCATAAGGTTGAGGGCACCAGTGACGATGCCCATCCAATCTATAAGCGCGAGTTCGCCAAAGAGTGGCATGAGTTGCTCGGTGAGCCACCGCGGTCGTGGAACGATCGCATCGCATGGATCGAAGCCATCGCTGACGCGCCAAGCTCCCTTCGGGTTCTGCTTGAAACCAATGCCAAGGCAGCGGAAGTCGCAGAGCGACTGCGCGCGGAGCTTGGGCCGCTGCTGCCCGAGGACACTGATCCGTTATCTCGTGAACTGTTACGAATGTTGTCGATGATCGAAGCTATTGAGGGGGCGTCCTATACGGCTCGGGCGCTTGATCTGGCAGGCATGATCCAAACGCGTGGCGATGCGGTTATGACGACGCTCGCGAGTCTGCGTGCCGACCCTGAATTAGCTGAAGGCTGGGATGCACTGCTGTCGCACATGCGGCATAGGTACTTAGTCAATGACTACAACATGGATCCATCGCTCATGGCGCAGTACACGCGTGACTTTGGTCCTATTGATTGGCGGCATCCCCAAGCGCACGCCCTGTATTGGTCACGAACGGGGTCTAAAAAGGCTGAACGGCGACTCTCGGAAGAGAAGATTCACCACGCGATCAATACAGATCGGCAGCAGCTGCATTCGTTGCAGTCATTGGCCCGAGGTGGCCGTGTGTTGTACGACCCGTTTAGTCCAACAGTGCCTGGTCGATTTCCCGAAACCGACTTCATCGAATCGACCTCAACGCTCTTTGAAGATTTGTATGTGAAGTACTACGACGCCCGAGGCATGGGCGGAGAGACGTTCCTTGAGTTCATTAAGAACTTCCTCGGGCACAACATTCGGGTTGCCTATCGTCAGGGTGAAGTGGAGCGTGCACAGAAGCTCTATGAACTACTGGACGACCGCTTCGGCCGTGGGGCATTCCCGCCCAACCCAATGTACTCTCGTCCATTGGATGTGTTCGTTCGTGAAATCGGCCAGGATGAGTACGACCGCCAGCCCTACGTGGCGATTAGTGATGTGTTGGCAAGTTTGCGATATGCATTCAGGGTCGGCATTGGGCAGGATCGTCGAGAGGTCTATGATGAAGCGCTGGCGTTTGCCAGCGAAGTGACCGAGTATTTCCGTACACATGAGTTTATGGATTTTGACACAAAGCTTGGTACAGCAAGAATGCGCGATCTTGTATCGCAACTTGGTCAAAGTGTGCCTCTTTCCTTTGTTCAACTCATGTCTGATCCAACGGTGCCGCTTGATGAGCGAGCAACGATCTGGATGCAGATCGACGATGCCGAGCCACAGTTGCGCGTGCGTACTTACGATCAGATCAAGCGATGGGTTGCCGCAGAAATCAACAGCGGCCCGCTCAGTGGGCGTGTTTCTGTGGATGACGTGTTACCAGCGCCACCGGGCATAGAGGCTTGGCGGCAACAGCTCGCATTCGAGGCGCTCCAAGCAAAGGAACAAGATCGAGGCGGCGAGGCTGCTGGCGTTGAGCGCACTGGCGATCGATAGTTATTCCTTGATGGCATTGGATAGGTGCCCAACGCCTGGGATGTCGACTTCAACGATGTCGCCATGTTGAAGAAACCGCGGCGGTGTTCTGGCTGCCCCAACGCCTGCAGGTGTCCCAGTGAGCACGACCGTGCCCTCCAGTAGCGTTAGCCCGCGGCTCAATTCGCTGATCAACACATCGATCGGAAAGATCATGTCGGCCATGCGTCCCTCTTGCATACACTGGCCGTTTACCGTGGTACGTAGTGTCAAATGCTTCGGGTCGTTTATGGTCGAAGCGTCCACTGGTTCGCTCATTGGGCAAAATGTGTCAAAGCTCTTGCCTCGAATCCACTGGCCGCCGGAGCCTTGCTTCTGCCACCAGCGAGCTGTGACATCGTTGGCTACAGCGTACGCAGCGATGTGATCGATAGCAGCTTCGCGGGGCACGTCACGGCAATCCGCCCCAAGAATGACGGCCAGTTCACCTTCGTAGTCAACCTGTGGCCCGTGTTCCATGCAGATGGGCGGTATGACAATGTCGTCACCATTGCTGCAGAGGGCAGCGGGGTTTTTCATGAAGATGGTTGGATGCGTGGGCAGGTCGCCCTTCATCTCCGCAGCGTGCGCGGCGTAGTTTCTGCCGATGCAGATGATGGCCGGGGGTGTTGGTTTCACGGCGAGCGATCCTCTTGTTCCGTAGCCTTAGCATTGGCTTCGGGGACGGGATCGTAGCCTGCTCCCCCGCAGGGGTGGCAGCGAGTGAGCCGCTTCATTGCCATCGCGGTGCCTTTGATGCCGCCAAAGCGCTGTACAGCTTGCGCTGCATACCGAGAACAGGTCGGTTGAAATCGACAGTGTCCACCGATCAGTGGGCTCAGCGTGGCCTGATACAGCCGAATTGCCAGCAATACACATCGCGCCAGTGGCGAAGGTGCAGCCATTACGGTTTAACTCGCGAGGCCAATTGCTCGGCGGCTGAAATCAAGAGTTCTGCATAGTCTTGAGGCGTTTGCGGTTCGTGCGGCCGGACGACGAGTACCAGATCGAGTGTGTTAGGAAGTTGGTGCTGTACATGTCGGAAGGCCTCACGAAGCAAGCGTTTAATGCGGTTCCGTTGTGGAGCACTGCCTACAGCACGGGGCACCGCCAAACCAAGGCGGGGTCGGCCAGCCTCGTTGGGTCCGGCATGGGCCACGAAGGGGCCTACGCGGCACGCTTGCTTCGTTGCGAACACAGACTGAAAGTCGCGCTTGTGCCTGACGATTGCTTCGCGTGGAAGTGCTCGTGATGGTGACTCAGCCATCATGAGAAGGAGTCCGTGGACCGTGTTCATGATCAAGTGACGCTTGATATCGGCGCATGAGTCTCGCTCGGGTTACCAAGCCTGTAATGCGGTCATTCTCGCCGTCTGACAACACCACGAGGGCATCCGAATCCGCATGGGAGAACTTTTCGAGCACTATGTCGAGCGTGTCCTGAGGCATCACAGTAGGAAGGTCTGTTCGGCAGATCTCACTCACTTGTAGAAGTGGAATGGCCTCTCGGTGGAGCAGCGCCGCTTGAAGATCATCCATGGTCACCATGCCCACGTAGCCGCCATGGTCGTCGACAACAACGAAGTCACAGGCCCCATCATCTTCACTTTGGCGAAGCACATCGCCTACAGGAAGTTTCAGATCAATAACTCTTGCAGGGTCCAGAATCAGGTCCTGCACCGTGAGTCGGGTCAGCACTGTCATGTCGGACGAGCCACCCATCCGAATGCCCAGCGCCTGTAATTTGGCGGAGTACACGCTTTCGTTGCACAACAATCGGGCGATCGACAATGCTACGACAGCAGCAAGCATTAGCGGCAGAATGACTTGGTAGTTTTGGGTGAGTTCATACACGATCAAAATGGCGGTCAATGGGGCGTGCGTAACAGCTGCGACCATCGCCGCCATCCCGACAAGAGCGAATCGTGCTGGTGTGCCGTGGGGCAGCAGATCCATGCTCTCTAGTCCGATTCCAAGCAGTCCACCCGCTGCTGCTCCCATGAGCAATGCCGGGGCAAACATGCCACCTGATCCACCCGAGCCGATGGTCAGTGACGTGCCCAGTAACTTGCATACCAGCACCAACAGGATCAATGAGGTGACGCTGAGCATGCCACCTTGCGATTTGGACTCGATGTAAAAATTCGGTGAGAGCAGGCGGGTGATCTCGCCATAGCCGTTGCCATAGAAGCTAGGGAGCGTCGATTCATCTTGAATGGCCAGCCAAATGGCGCCGAGTCCACCAAGTAACAGTCCACCGATAGCTGGGCGAACATAGGCGGGCAGGCCTGTTTGTTCAAATACCTTGGTCACGCCAGCGAGCAGGCGAATGAAGCCCGCTGCCAACAAGCCACACATGACGCCAAGTAGGAGCCACGCGGGAATCCAGGCAACTCTGAATTGCCCCTCGTATTGGTTGAATGTGTCGCCAATGTCAAAGATTGCACTGTCGTGAAGGATGCCCTGTGTCATTGCCGAAGCAGTCACTGCTGCAATAACGATTGGCGTAAATGTTCGAACAGAAAAGTCACGAAGCAGGATTTCGATGACGAACAGTACCCCCGCAATGGGGGCGTTGAACACTGCGGCAATGCCAGCGGCAGCGCCGCATCCAAGTAACGTTGATGTATGGCTTGTTGATGCGCCTAAACTTCTTCCCAATGTCGAGCCTGCAGTGCCGCCGATAGTCACGATCGGGCCTTCTGCTCCGGCCGATCCACCGGTGCCGATGGTCAGTGTGGCGCAGATCCACTTTTGCAGCCCAACGGTCAGGGGTAGTCGACTTCGACGTCGCAGTACCGCATGGATGATCGTCGTAACACCAGGCCCAACATTAGGCGCGCCAATAGTGGCTCGAACGAGTCCCACGCCAAGTCCACCAAGGGCTGGGGCCAGCAGCACAAACGTCCACATGCCCGCGCTGCCAAAGAGTGCCTCCTGGCCCTCTGCCCATTGCAGCGGGCGGATAAACGCCACGGCAAGGGCGCCCATGGTCAGTCCAATGACCACGGCAAGCACGTACAGCCACCAGTCGCGGTGCAAGCCGAACTTCGTTGCCAATCTTCGAGTTGTGCGAATTGCTTGAGAAGGCATTGGGATGGCCTGGATCAACAGGCCCCTTAGGGGGTACTAGGGGGAGAATTGGCGAAGGCTACCGCGCCCGGCCGCCCTCGACAGGGCATACGGGCGGCGATACACTATTGGGCTGGCCGTGGGTCTCTTGGGCCTGCGATCAGTGTGCCCTTGGGTCGTCCAATGCATTGATCCAGCATGGCACGCCAGCAATGGTTCGCCATTGTGCTCACGCCTTAGCCCCCAATGGGGGGGTGTATCCCATCAACGCTTCAATCGCGGAGTTTCAGCCAAATGATCAATGCCCTTCGCAGCGACGAAATTGTGACCAAACTCGGTGGTCGCTTCAAACTGTGCGCACTGATTCAGCACCGGTTGAAGCAGATTGTTGTCGATGGTGCTCGGCCGCTTGTCGAGCGTGGGGGCCGCACTGACTTGGAACTCGTGATTGAGGAAATCGTCCAAGAGAAGATCACGGTTGAGTGGGTCGACGCTACCGATGCCAATCACGTTAATGGCGCTGGTTGGCCGCTCGAGTCGTGATGAACGAGACAAGGCCGACAAAGCATGTGCTTGTCGGCGTGTGTGGTGGAATCGCCGCCTACAAAATGGCAAGTGTTGTATCGAAGCTCGTTCAGCGAGGCGATTGTGTCACCGTAGCCATGACACAAGCCGCCGGAGGCTTCATTGGGGCACCCACATTCGCGGCGCTCAGTGGCAGGCCTGTACTTGTCGACGCATGGACGGTGATCGACGCGCCAGCGAGCCAGCATGTCGCGCTGGCCCGCGACGCTGATGCAATGCTCATTGCGCCATGCACTATGCAGTGCCTCGCTCGCTTGGCCAACGGTTTCGCTGATGATGCGGTGACCCTGCTAGCGGGAGCCATTGATCGCGCTAGCACCCCGGTGCTTGTGGCTCCCTCTATGAATGATGTCATGCTGTCCCAGCCGGCGGTGCAACGGAACATCGCCCAACTCGAGCTTGACGGCTTTCACGTCATCGAGCCCGACGAAGGGTGGCAGGCCTGCCGCAGCGAAGGGAGTGGCCGAATGCCCGAGCCCGAATCGCTCATCGAGGCTATCGATAGACGATTGAGCAAGAGCGAGCAAAGGTCATTGGTCCGCTAGCCCTCGTCCGCCTGTACGAAGCTTGCCAGTCGACGGCGCCGCACCGGGTGTTGCAGTTTACGAATAGCCTTGGACTCCACTTGGCGTACGCGTTCACGAGTGACCTTGAAGATACGGCCAACTTCTTCGAGCGTGTAGGTGTAGCCATCGCCAATGCCATACCGTAGTTTCAGAATTTCGCGTTCACGATAGGTCAGGGTCTTCAGGACGTCATTGATTCGGCTTCGGAGCATTTCACTCGTTGCCGACGCTGACGGAGCTTCTTGGCGTTCATCTTCAATGAAGTCGCCGAATTGCGAGTCCTCTGATTCGCCCACTGGTCGATCAAGACTGATGGGATGTCGTGAAATCTTCATGACGCGACGGGTTTCGTCGACGGGCATGCCGGCCTGTTCAGCCAATTCCTCAATGGTTGGCTCGCGGCCCATGATCTGCAGCAGTCGCTTCTGAATGGTGCGTAGCTTCGACATGGTCTCAATCATGTGCACGGGCACGCGAATGGTCCGGGCATGGTCAGCGATCGCGCGAGTGATGGCCTGCCGGATCCACCATGTGGCGTACGTCGAGAACTTGTAGCCTCGCATGTACTCGTACTTGTCCACGGCACGCATCAGGCCGGTGTTGCCTTCCTGAATGATGTCCAGGAAAGAAAGGCCTCGGTTTCGATATTTCTTGGCGATGGAAACCACAAGTCGAAGGTTGCCGCCGGAAAGATCACGTTTGGCCTGTTCGTACTCTTCGAAGACGGTTTCGATACAGAGCAGTCTCGCCCGAAGTTCATCTGGCGTTTCAAGCACAAGGCTCCGGATGCCACGAAGTTCATCTTTCATGGCATCATGATCGTCAGGGTGTACGCGGTCAGGATGGCGCTCCGCGAGATTCAATTCCCGCTGTAACTCATCAAGCTTGTGCAGGATGGACTGCAAGCGGCGCATCAAGGGCTGGATGCGAGCTGTGCGAAGACAGCACTCTTCCAGAAGTGTTGCCATCTTTCGTCGCCGCCGCTGCATGCGTTCCCGTGCGGCAGCGGCCTGTCGCTCATTGGCGCCGTCTTCGATAATTTCCCAATCCTGTTCGTTGCCAGCGTGAAGCAATTGGATGCTTGCACGGTTGATGGGAATTCGACGGGCGACTTTTTCCTTGGCGTTCTCTTCCGCGGTCGAGATGCGCATCGTTCGATCGAATGGCAGTTCACCATTGTGCACTTGTTGGAGCACATTGCACGATGCACGTGCAGCAAGGTCTGATTCCAACACAAGGCGACGGAAGATCATGCGAGTCGTTTCAATTTTCTTTGCTAGGCGGATCTCTTCTTCTCGCGTCAGTAGCGGAATAGTGCCCATTTGCGTCAGGTACATTCGAATCGGGTCATCGATTCGCTTTGACTTGGATTCCTCTAGCGCGGCGGCAACGGCAGCAGCATCGCTCTCATCAAGCAATTCGTCGTTGGCCATGGAGTCTTGAGGCAGGCCCTGCTCTTCGGCATCCTCTTCTTTTCGAACGGCTTCTTCGACACGCAACTCTTCTTCGGTTGCGAGATTGAAGGTGCGACGGGGGTTGTCACGCTTGAACTTCAGATTCGTTTGCAAAGGGGCGTAGAACGCTGGGCCTTTGTGGATTCGTTTGTCCAAGTAATTCAGCAGATCAAGGCCGAGCCCATCGAGGTGGACCAGCAACGCGTCCATCTTTTCTGGATCGACGTATTCGTCTGGCAATGCCGTGTTGAGTTCTTCAAATGACACCCAGCCGCGTTCGGCGCTGGCAGCAATTAGGTCTTTGATAGATGGATGCAGATGTGCAGGATTAATCACGTGTCTTGCTCCTTGGTCACGGAGACCGTCAGGGTGGGGGGCTCAGCCCCCGGCCGGACGAGGGAGGGCTGTGGCCCGCCTGCCGGTCGCTCGAAGTGCTTCGATAAGGTCGGCGGCCGCATTGGCATCTCTGCCTCCGTCGGTTCGCCAGTCAGAAATACGAGTGTTGACGCCCGCAACAGTGCGGCGTTGCGTCAATCGATCGATCATTGTGTTGATGGCCGTTGCCGCGTCTTCGCCGGCTTGGGCGTGGCTCTCCAAAATACTGTGTCCAGATTCGATAAGGTCGGTTGCCAAACGCCGATGGGCGTCGTCGGGGAGTTGGTCGTGCAGGTGGGGGATGTCGACGGGGCGATTCGATTGCAGCAGCGTGAGAGCCGCCTGGGCAACCACACGGAGGTCTGGCATGGTGAGTTGATCAAACACCGTGTCGGCAGATTGATCACACGCCACTGCAGCGAGTGCGACGGCCAGCAATTCATGTTCGATTGGGGCCAGCGACTGGTCTGTATCGCTCTGCTCCGAAGTGGTCAATTGGGCATCGTGCATCATCGGTTTGGGCTTGCTTGTGCCCACGGCAGGGGCAAGTCCTCGCAATACGGTTGTAGTTTGCACTCCCGCCAACTCGGCAATACGGGTGACGAGCATATCGCGGCGAAGCGCATCGGTGCGATCAAGGCCCGCAGCGGCGAGATCATCAAGCAATCGCTGCAGCCGCTGTTGGCGAGCGGCGCTGCCCGGAGATGTTTCGGCAATGCCCGATCGTTGTAAGCACCAGTCAAGTGCATCCATGGCGGCGTCAAGCGCTTCGCCGAATTGCGAGGTCCCTTCAGGAGACCGAAGCATGTCGTCTGGATCTTGACCTTCTGGTAGCACGCAAATTCGAACATCGAGCACGTGTCGCATTGCGATTCCGACAGCTCGATCAGCCGCTCGCCGTCCGGCTTCGTCGCCATCGAACAGCAGCACCACCTCTGAAACCTGACGCAGCAGCATGCGTGCATGGTCATCGGTGAATGCAGTGCCCAGCGTGCCGACGGTTTCCTCAAAGCCAGCGGCGTGACATGCGATGACGTCGGTATAGCCTTCTGCAACGATGCCGCGACCACGTTGCCGCATGGCTGGTCGGGCAAGGTGCATTCCGTAGAGCAGCCGCCCCTTTTTGAACAGGTCGTGCTCTGCAGAATTGAGGTACTTGGGACCATCGTCGCCTAGGTCACGGCCGCCAAATGCGACGGTCTGGCCGGCATCATCATGGATCGGAAACATAAGACGGTTTCGAAATGCGTCGTAGCAGCGTTCGCTCTGTGTTGCGTCTTTTTGCTTGAGCAAACCAGCGGCCAGTAACACCTCCGCGGGCATGTCTGCGCCTACGAGCGCGTCATGCAAGTTTTGCCAGCCTTCCGGAGCCGCGCCGAGTCCAAATCGCTTAACCATTGCATCGGAAATGTCACGATGGGCAATGCAGTCCCGTGCCTGATCGCCGGCTTTGCTTTCAAGTGTGGCCCTGAACCAGGCATCGGCCTGGTCAAATGCTTTACGCAGCCATGTGCGTCGTGCCTGGGCACGTTCCCGATCAACTTGGTCTCTGTCTCCGCCACGGCTTGATAGCGTGATGCCTGCTCGCTCGGCCAGATGTTGTAGGGCTTCAGGGAAGGACCAATTCAAGTGCTTCTGGAGGAAGGTGAAACAATCGCCGCTTGCGCCGCAGGCGAAGCACTTGTAGAAAGCGGTGCTTCGGTGTGTGACGACGCTCATGGAGGGGCGGCTGTCATCGTGAAAAGGACACAGCCCCACGTGTTCTCGGCCTTTAGGCTCGAGACGCACGTGTTCTGAGATCAGAGCCACCAAATCAGTGGCATTTCGAACTTGTTCGACGTCGTCGCTCACGGCTGCTTACTTGATTCACCTCTCGTTGGTGGCCCTGCTTGTTCAAGACACTTGCGGCTAGGCACGCATTCCGTGCTGTCCGCCTTTGCACCACCAACTCACTCGTCAGTCTCGTTCACCTGTCTCGGCATATGGCCGAGTTTGATCTGTCGCGCTGTATCTGGTTCAGTTGGGCCTCTGATCAGCGACGCTTCAAGTAGATCGTGAAGCGTGCCACGTATGCACAAAATAAATGAGTACAAACGCAGCAATTGAGTGAGGCCCCACAGAACGCGGGCGCAGTCGTCGCACATTGTCTTTGTCGTTCGGGCGTTGCTGCCGTCGTTGTGGGAGTCCGGCCCGATGGGCTCGGGATTCACCCGTTTTTTGACACGCCTCTCCGACTCTAATCAGTACCACCGATCGGGGCTAGGGCAACTTAGACTTGCCTTTTTTTTGCCCCGAGGCAGTTTTTATCAGGCTGCTCCCGAAGCTTTCTGCTGCCGGGAATATCCGAATTTTCGCCGCAGGGGCTTCACAACTAGGCCGTTTCGAATGCACTTAGCCGTGACTTTGATCTTGGTTGCCTTGCCATTGACTATGGCTCTAACCACCTGAATATTGGGCTTAATCTTGCGTTGGCCGATGCCGCTGGGCTTGAGTCCAATGCCGCCTTGGGCCTTGGGACGGCCGCGGTAGTGGATCTTGCGCCCGGTCGTGGTTCGGGCTCCGCTGAATGAACAGACACGTGGCATAGTCGTTGATCTCCGCTCGCTTAGGCCAACAGAGCAGTATAGGGGGGTGCTAGGCTTGTGGTCAAGGGCCGAAAAAGTCCCATCAGGGCCTTGGCAGGCCGCTCCTCAGGCTGACTCTCGGGCCTGTGTAGGGCAGGCCAATTGACTGAGTTCCAAATCTTGTGACAGGGCCTCAGCGGTGATCATGTATGTCACACCAGCGTTATCACGATCTGGCAGGTCATACATCAGCGGAAGCATGAACTCATCAATGACGGCCCGAAGGGCTCGTGCACCCGTCCCGCGGTCCATAGCCTCTTTGGCAATGGCTTTAAGGGCATCCTGGGAGAATTCAAGGGTGGCGCCTTCGAGTTGAAACAGGTGCTCGTATTGCCGGACAAGTGCATTGCGTGGCTCGGTTAGAATTCGAATCATCTGGTCCTCATCAAGCGGAAGCAAAGGGGTTACCACTGGAAGCCGTCCAATGAGCTCGGGGATGAGCCCGAATTCCTGAACGTCGTGGGCGCTTACATGCGACAGGGGATGTTGATCGTCAGTGGATTCACAGGCTATCGCCTCGCCGAGGTTCCCAAAGCCAATACGACGATGGCCGATACGTCGCTGAATAATTTCCTCAAGGCCATCGAATGAGCCGCCGCAGATGAACAGAATGTGGCTTGTGTCCATTTGGATGTACTGCTGCTCGGGATGCTTGCGGCCACCTTGGGGCGGAACATTTGCGACCACGCCCTCGAGCATTTTTAACAATGACTGCTGCACGCCTTCGCCGCTGACATCGCGAGTGATCGAGACGTTGTTGGACGTCTTGCCGATCTTGTCAATCTCGTCGATGTAAATGATGCCTCGCTGGGCCGAGTCAAGGTCATAGTCAGCAACCTGCAAGAGCTTCAGTAGTAGATTCTCAACGTCTTCGCCAACGTAGCCAGCCTCGGTAAGCGTGGTCGCATCTCCGATCGCAAAGGGCACGTTCAGGATGCGTGCGAGCGTTCGGGCGAGCAGTGTTTTTCCAGTACCCGTCGAGCCGATCAGCAGCACATTGGACTTATCGAGTTCAATCTTGGCGTCTTCTTCTTCGAGGTGAAGCAACCTCTTGTAGTGGTTGTGGACCGCTACGGCGAGTGTTCGTTTAGCCTGCGATTGGCCAATGACGTACTGGTCTAGAAACTCGGTGATTCGGCGTGGTGTGGGTACGGTGTTAAAGAGTGGCCGCTTGCTTGAGAGCCGACGTTTTTCTTGTCGGAAGATGTTCTGGCAGAGGTCAGTGCAATGTGAGCAGATGTAGATGTCGTTTGGCCCTTCAACCATGGGGCCAACTTCACGAGATGTCTTTCCACAGAACGAACAGGTTGTGACACGTCGGCCACGAAAACCATCGTCTCCGCCATCTCCGCCATCGCCCCCTGAGCCACCGGATCCATCGGAGTCATCACCATCGCCTAGCACGTCCATCGGCTCGCCAAATGAACTTGGTCCCGATGGCCCAAGTTCATCGCCGTTGGAGGCGAGGGCCTGAAGTGCTGCTACGACTGCATCGGCGCCTTGGATAGACGACGGAGCTTTGGATGGCTTGGGATCTGCTGATTTGCGGCGCGTCATGTGACGGAACATCTTCTCTTTATGCTGACAGTGGTGACGTGGGCAGTGTACTGCCGCGTCTTGTGCTGACACTATCCTGCCATGTGGGTTGGCTTGGGGCAGGGAAAAGTCTTGAATCGGTGATTCTACAGTCTTAAAAAGAGCGATTACTCATGTTTCCGGACGTCAGCAGTGTCATCGTCGTCATCACACATCTGTTCAGTACGGGCACGTCCAACAAGCAAGCCTCGTAAATAGTTGTATTCCTCATCACTCAACTTGCCCTGGGCTCGCATTCGCCGCAGGTCATGCAATGAAAACCCTTCATTCTCGAGGTTGTTTGTTGGATTGAAGTGCTTTCGCACAAGGTGAATCAACATAGCACCAATGATCACGAGTACCAGCAGTCCGGCAATGCCTAACCAGACGCCGGACATGTCAATGCCTGTTTCTATTGGAACCGTTGCCGCCGTGATCCAGCTCACTTTTTGGCTTGAATCGTCCGCCATTGTTCAGCGGTCACATCATTTTGTTTCATCTCAGCGACGAGTTGA
>JABAAC010000139.1 GCA_014238965.1 Phycisphaerales bacterium
CAGCCCCAATCTCGCTGGCTCACGAACGGGGATGGGAACATCGAGCAAGTCAACCACGACGAATTCGAACACAGGTGTCGTCGTCAACAGAAAGAGCAAGACCGTGAGCCCCGCTGAGACAATGTGCATATATCGATTGAGTCGTTTCCAGGCTTGACCATCTCGGGCGATTGCAGTGGATGCCGCGAGCATCATGATGATGGGTGATTCAATCAGGAGGCCAAGCGGAAACGCAACGCCTCCGAATGCCGCAAGCATGAGTTCAGCTTCAGGCAGTCGGCTGACAACTGCAGCGATTAGGGGCAATTCCAGCCCCATCAACATCCAACTCAGGGCCAGTGGCCACCAGGCTGCTGTGACGTTTGGTCGCAGTGTGGACTGCGTCAACGTGGGCTGCGTCATCGAGCCTCACATGCCAATGGAGCAACGCGTTCCATGGCTAAGGCGCCGATTCGGCCATCACCACCATCACAGGGTGAGACCAGTACGTGGTAAGGCGACTCCTGGGCATTTGGAAAGTCACTTCGAAAGTGCCCCCCTCGTGACTCTGCTCGCTGCGTGGCGCTAACAGCCACAAGTTGGGCAACTAGCAACATGTTTCGAAGCTCTCGACCAGTTCGATCGCTACCGCCAAGTCGTTGCGCAACATCGAGCCAGAAGTCGAGTTGTTCAGACGCTTGCCAAAGGGTGTCCCCATCACGATGTACGCCGACATGTCGCCACATCAAACTCTTCAGCGCGTACAACATGTCAACTTGGTTCACGGAAACATCCATGCTCTCTCGAGCATCTATTGGTGCCAATGGTCGGTATCGACGATTGGGGGAAGCCATGAGCAGGGACTCCCCACAGGTCCGGCCGGTGACAAGGCACTCGAGTAACGAATTGGATGCCATGCGATTGGCGCCGTGGAGCCCTGTGCTTGCTGTTTCGCCTACGGCATAGAGTCCCTGCGTCGAGGTGCTCCCGTCGAGTCCCGCAAGGAGCCCACCGACCATATAGTGCGCCCCGGGCCGCACAGGAATGGGATCCGTGGCTATATCCAGCCCGAATCGCGCACATGCCGCAGCGATGCCAGGGAAGAGGCTTGTCGGATCGCCATCAACTGGACGTAGGTCGAGCAACACATTGGTGTCGCCAGTGTCATGCATGCGATCAGCAATGGCGCGGCTCACGATATCTCGTGGGGCGAGGTCTGCATCAGGATGCAAGCCCTGCATGAACGCGTCACCGTGTCGGTCACGCAAGACAGCGCCTGAGCCTCGAACAATTTCACTGATCAAAATGCGAGCCGCACCAGCAATGTACAAGCAGGTTGGGTGGAACTGCACAAACTCGAGATCGCGTGCCGTGGCGCCCGCACGGATCCCCATAGCAAGCCCGTCACCGGTGGCGAAGACTGGATTGGTGGTCTCCCGCCAAATCTGCCCTGCGCCGCCCGTTGCTAAGACAACGCTTGGGGCGTCTAGGAGGACGATATCTCCACCAGCGAGTTCGACGAGCAGTCCCCGGACGGGTGCGTCGGGCTCGTCACGCACAATGTCAATTGCAGAGGCATCGTCAAAACATGTGATGCCCGGCGTAGCGTTCAGCCCATGATTGATTGCGTGTGAAACGGCGACTCCAGTTGCGTCGCCTTTGGCATGCACGATTCGGTTTCGTGTGTGTCCGCCCTCAAGGCCCAAAGCAAGTGCGCCCGTGTTGTCGCGATCAAAGGCTGCACCGAGGCTGATGAGTTCATTGATGACTGCTGGGCCATTTTGCACAATATGTGACACAACGTCACGGTCGCACAGTTCACAACCGCAGACCATTGTGTCAGCGATGTGTTGTTCGAACGAGTCATTGCTGCCAAGAACCGCAGCGATACCACCGCGG
>JABAAC010000185.1 GCA_014238965.1 Phycisphaerales bacterium
AACAGGACCGCCGCGGGAATCTGTAGGGTTTCGAAAGTTGAGCGTCGATTTTCGATTGCCAACATAGTCCTGCAGGCACTCCAATGGCAGGGAGACAAGCCTTCGATGTCCACGGTGCCTCGCTGCTAGAATCGCTTCGATATGGCCTACTACACGCAGCTCGGCAACCTTCCCTCAAAACGACATATCCAATTTCGCCGCCCCGACGGCGCGCTCTACAGCGAAGAAGTCTTTGGGACCGAAGGTTTCGTGGGCCCTACAAGCACCATCTACCACATACACCCCCCAACGCAAGTGGCGGGATGGTCGAAGTTGTACAGCACCAAAGCCCAATATGTGGACGTCGATGTCATGCGCATGATGCACCTCAAGACAGCAGCGCATGCACCATCGGGCGACCCAATCACTGGCCGAGTCGTCTTGCTTGGCAACGCCGATGTTGAAATGAGTTTGTGTGTCCCCGCCGAGCCAATGAAATACCACTTCAAAAACGGCCAAGGCGATGAATGCTTGTTCATTCACTTTGGCACTGGCACGCTCCACACAACCTTCGGCACACTGGTGTTTGGCCCTAAGGATTACATCATTATCCCCAAGGGGACGATTTACAAAATGGAGTTCGACTCAGCACCGCCAGATGGTCCCGCAAATCGATTTGTGTGCTTTGAGACGTGCAACACCAGCCATATTCTTCCCCCCAAGCGCTACCTCTCTAAGAAGACAAGCCAGTTTCTCGAACACGCCCCCTATTGCGAACGCGATCTTCGGCTGCCACAACTACCTCTTACCGTTGATGAAGCGGGCGACTTTGAAGTTCGAATCAAAGCCCGAGATAGCGTACATCAGTACACATACGACTATCACCCACTCGATGTCGTTGGATGGGACGGCTGCTACTACCCCTACTGCTTTAACATCGACGACTTCTCGCCCATCGTCGGGAAGCACCACATGCCACCGCCCACACACCAGACCTTCGAAGGGCACAACTTCGTGATTTGTTCGTTCTGCCCTCGCGTGCTTGACTTCCATCCTGAAGCGATCGTGGTGCCGTACAACCACAGCAACCTTGACTCCGATGAAGTGCTGTACTACGTGGAGGGCAACTACAAAGCCCGCAGGGGCATTGAAGTCTCATCGGTCTCGCTGCATCCTCAGGGTATCCCCCATGGCCCACATCCGGGCACGGTAGAAAAGAGCATTGGGGCTACCTGGACCGATGAACTCGCCGTCATGTGCGATACGTTTCGGCCCTTGTTCCCAACGAAGGATGCATTGGTCATGGACGACCCTGCCTACCCAAAGTCTTGGGCCAACTGGAAACCATCGCCAGTCACACCAGACTCAGGCGAGACCAATACCAATACTTGGTAGGTGGCCGATGTTGATCCATTGAGGTGCACGCTACTCCAGAACCGAGCGCACGCGACGATAGGTCAGTTGCACAGCCTACGCCCCTGAGAATCCATCTTGGAACGCTCAAAACCGCCATTCGCCGCCACCGTTTTACATTTTTACAGAAATTGCCGCCTTTGCTTGCGGGGTGCTCGCCCGAGAAACGTCTGTGAGGGTGGGCAGGGGCGCCCAGAGGCCCCTGCTGCCCAAAATCTCACAAGGTGATTCTCTCGCGCCATCGCCTTGTCATTCTCCACACCCTCTCTGAAGGCTGTGCCTACAAAGAAACAGGTGCAAACCAAAAGATTCGGCATCAAGCGGCCACCGCTTGATGTTGGTCTTTTTGGGGGTCATCCATAACCGGTAACCCGGGCACGCTTATACAGCTGGCTGAATGATGCCAGAGCATGAACCAAGACCAATACGTATCGCACCTGGAGATTCGCACCAGGCCGTAATGGTTAGTTCATCGCCATCGAGCAGGAACTTACGCTCCGTACCATCAGGCAACTCAACTGGCTCGGTCCCTCGCCATGAGAGCTCGAGCATGCAGCCACGGGCACTCTTTTGGGGACCACTGATTGTGCCTGAACCAAGCAGGTCGCCAGGGCGCATGGGACAGCCGGTGCTCGTGTGATGCGCAAGCATTTGGCTAAACGTCCATGTGAGATCCGCAAGCGTTCCCTGAGACAGTTGCAAGGCCTCTACACCATTGGCTCGCATCGTCGCGGATGATAGATGCACAGCGCATTGCACATCGAGCACGTCATCGGTGACAGGCTTGAGATAGTCAAGGACCTCAGGATCACCGGACTCTCGTTTGGGCCCCGACACACGAAATGGTGCCAACGCGTCCATTGTCACAATCCACGGCGAGATACTGCTTGCGAAGTTTTTCGCATTAAAAGGCCCAAGCGGCTGATACTCCCACTTTTGCACATCTCTAGCTGACCAATCATTCAGGATGACAATGCCAAAGAGCGAATCCATTGCATCTGCTATGGCTATGCGCGTGCCCATTTCGTTGCCCGTGCCCACAAACGTGGCAAACTCAAGTTCATGATCGAGCAATTTGCACGCGGAGAAAACCGGGGGGCCATCCTCGGGCTTTAACTGTCCGTGCGGACGAACGATGTCCGTCCCAGACACCACAATGCTGCTCACGCGACCGTGGTACCCCACAGGCAGATGCAAATAATTGGGCAAGAGCGGGTCACCATCGGGCCGGAACATCCGACCAACATTTGTGGCATGACACCGAGCCGCATAAAAATCGGTGTAGTCACCGATGGCTGCAGGCAAAAGCATTTCAATATCAGACATGTCGTGGAGCAATTCAGGCCGCACAGGCGATTCGCCATCCAGCAGCATCGCAACTGCTGCACGCGCCGCACGCCATGACGCTTGACCCTGGCCCATGAACGCGTTGAGTGTGCCAGCACACAGCGAGCAAGCGGTCTCGGGCGGAACATCGAGTACCTGAGCCTCAACAGCAGCCCGTACATCGAGCACACGATCACCAATAGCAACGCCAATTCGACCAACTCCATCACTGCCGCGAAAGACGCCCCAGGGCAGGTTCTGAATTGGAAAGTCGCTCATGCCGTCATTGGCGGTGTCCACCCAACTACGGCGTGCAGAATCAATTGTGCCTTCCATTGAACAGTCGGTCATGCAATCACTCCGAAATGGGCTCAGGTTCTAGCCAGCCCAGGGCAATGAGGTCGTCCCATGGCTCGTCAATGCTGCACGAACCGAAACTTGTACCAAACGTCAGTCGGCACGCCTGAAGTTGCGCTGAAGTCAACGTATATGCACCAACTTGCAAAGTCGCACCATCGAACACAAAGGCATCTGGATCGGCCAGCTCCAGCACGTCTCGCACTGCATCTTCGTCTAGCTGAGCAACCTGCGCCAACGCCGCAGCGGCAAAGACGTTGACGAACCCCAACTGCCGAGCAGGGATGTTTGGATTGTCATTGGGCAGCGGATGGTGCATGCCAGCCGTTGCTTTAAACGGGACCTCCGCGCAATTCGCGTGCACGATGAACCTCGCAACATCTTTGATGTCTGGATACAACTCGGGTGACATACCACCTGTTCGAATCTTTGCCCCAAGGCCATCGCCGGCAAGCGCCGCCAGAAGTCCGCGAGGATCAGCATCGATAGGAATCTCAACAAACGCAAACAACCCCTCAGGAAGATTCGAAGCGATGCTTTCGATGCCATCGGGATCACTCGCCTTCACTTCAATTGCATCAATCAGCGCAAGGCCATTACCTGGCTCCTCGTGCGCGTCATTAAATGTCGCAATCAACTCAAGATCCGCATCCATTTCATTGGCTCGAACGAGCGAGCTCACGCACCATGGTTCGTCTTGAGCATGGCCAGGCAAAATGGCCGCCGCCGCTCGCTCAAAATCACCCAGTGCCACGGCCGGCACAATGATGCGACCCATCATCGATGCGCAGTCTCCGGCCAAGCCTGTTGCGTAACACTCAACCATGGCATCCATGTCCAGCGACGCGGGCGGATACAAGCCTGCATAGTCCACTAGTCCATCCAACAATGAGTCAATCGCGGCCATGGTGAACTCCTGTGTTCTCAGGTCGATGCAGTTTCAAGTCGATTTGACAGACAGCGGTCGATTCGAGCGAGCACTGCATCGCGGCCAAGAATGTCAAGGGTGTCAAAGATAGGCGGACTCACAGTGCCGCCACTGACAGCTACACGTAGCGGCTGCGCTACCTTGCCTAGATTCCCATCGCAATGCGCCTCGGCCCACGCCCCGACAGCTGTCTCCAGTGAGGTCGCCGACCACGTGTCAAGCGAGCCCAGCGCATCGCGGACCCCTTCCAGCCGGTCGTAACCACAAGGGTCCCCCTTACATAGAGCCTTACGAACACCCTTAACGTCGGGCCAAGAGATTGCTTCGTCAGCCAGAACAAAGAACCGGCCCGAATCAAAGGGCTCACGCAGCGTCTTGCATCGCTCTTTATTCGCCTCGGCGAAAGTGCAAAATTGTGCGGGTGTCATGGCAGCCAAGAATGCGCCCTCGAATTGCTCGGCAAACATGCGTAGTCGGTCCACCCATGTTTCAAGTGGCATGATCTGAATTGCATCAAGGTTGAATGCCTTCAGTTTGGCACGATCAAATTTCGCCGGGCTCTTGACGATTCGATCCAGACTGAATCTCGACACGAAAAAATCGCTATCGAACTGCTCAATGTTGTCACCAGGCGACCACCCAAGTAACGCCAAATAGTTCAGTAGCACTTCAGGCAGATACCCCGCCTTGCGGAAGTCCAACACATTGATCTCGGGCAATTCGACATTGAGTTCGTCCGCGAGCGATTGGGCCGACATCGCATCGAGTTGCACCGTCTTGTCCCCGACCCAACTGACCCATGTATCAACGTCAATCCCACAACCCGGCGGCGGGCGATCGATGCCTCGTTCACGGACGACCACCCGCAGTGCCTTGTCCTTGTCACGCTTGGACATTTTCGAACCGTCCGCGTTAAATATCAGAGACACATGAGCGTACACCGGCTCCTGGAACCCAAGTGCCCGCTGCAGAAGCACGTGCTTGGGCGAGTTCGCCAAATGCTCCTGCCCGCGAAGGACATGGGTCACGCCCATGCAATGGTCATCTACAACAACGGCGAAGTGATAGGTCGGAAAGCCATCTGCCTTACGGATGACAAAGTCCTCGAGTTCCCCCGCTTCAACACTCACATCTCCTAGAA